>JAGVBL010000184.1 GCA_020059785.1 Ignavibacteriales bacterium
ACAGTAGTTTTAATCTTCTTATGCTTTAGTAAAGAGGAAGCTAAATTTCTAAGTGTTGCAAGTCTGTGTTCCGAAGTTCTTTTTAATTTTCTACCTTTAACTCTATGTCTCATTATTCAACCCTGGGGAAAGTACTAATTATTTTCTGGTTTTTCTTTTAATATTTTATCTACGTCCATACCGAATTCGAGTCCGTAGTTTTCAACAATTTCAATTAATTCGGCTAAGGATTTTCTACCGAAGTTTCTGAATTTAAGCATTTCGTTTTCATCTCTTCTAACTAAATCGCCAAGTGTCTTGATGTTGGCGGCTTTAAGGCAGTTATGAGATCTAACACTTAATTCAAGATCATCTACGTTGGTAGTAAGTATTTTTCTAAGTCTTTCAGCTTCTGCATCTTTTTCGCTTTCAACTTTTTCTTCTTCAGGTTCAGCATCAAAATTGATGAATAGCTGAATATGCTCTTTGAGAATTTTTGCAGAACTCGAAAGTGCTTCTTCCGGAGTAATTGAACCGTCGGTTGTAATTTCAAGTGTAAGTTTCTCGAAATCATTTTTTTCGGCGATACGGACATTTTCAACATCATATCTAACATTTACAATCGGTGTAAATATAGAATCGATTGGGATTATACCGATGGTCATATCAGGAATTTTCTGTTCATTAGACGGGACATAACCTTTACCAATACCGAATTTTAATTCCATGTTAAGTTTGGCTTCGGGGTTAAGTCTGGCAATTAAAAGATCCGGGTTAAGAATTTCAATATCGGGGCAAGCTTTTTGAATATCTGCAGCTTTAAATTCCTTTACACCGGAAATTGAAAGTTCGCATCCTGTTGTTTTTTTGTTTACAATTCTCATCCTAACCTGTTTAAGGTTTAGAATGATTTCCGTTACATCTTCCACAACGCCCGGAATAGTAGAAAATTCATGAAGTACACCTTCTATCTTAACAGCAGTAATAGCGGAGCCGGTAAGTGAAGACAATAATACTCTTCTCAATGCATTTCCTAATGTAACTCCGAATCCTCTTTCTAATGGTTGTAAAGAAAATCTTCCGAATGTAGCACTCTTTGAGGAATCGTCTTGAATAACACTTTCGGGCATTTTTATAAACGGATAGCTCATGTAGTATCCTCTAAATTAAATTTTAAAATTACTTAGAATATAATTCAACGATTAATTGTTCGTTAGCTTGCAATGGAATATCTTCTCTTTCCGGAATATTAAGGAAAGTGCCGGAGAGAGTTGCTTTATCTACTGAAAGCCAATTATATACATTGTCTTTAATTCTTCTCAAAGAATTATGAATTGCATCAAGTTTCTTACTTTTATCTTTTACTGTTACTACATCACCAGGTGCAAGCAAAAACGAAGGTATATCTACCAAGTGACCATTAACCATAAAATGTCTGTGAAGAACAAGTTGTCTGGCGGCTTTTCTTGATGGAGCAAATCCGAGCCTGAATACAACGTTATCTAATCTTCGCTCCAACAATTTAATAAGGTTAGCGCCAGTAATACCTTTTTGACGTGTAGCTTTTTCGAAATAATTATGGAATTGGGTTTCCTGTAAACCATAAATTCTTTTTACTTTTTGTTTTTCTCTAAGCTGAACACCATACTCTGAGAATTTAGCTCTACGAGTAAGACCATGTTGACCCGGTGCATAGTTTCTTCTTTCGAGCGGACATTTTTCCGAGTAACATTTAGATCCTTTCAAAAATAATTTTTGTTTTTCTCTTCTGCACAATTTGCAACTGGAACCAGTGTATCTTGCCATCTAATTATTTCTCCTTCTTAAACTCTTCTGCGTTTTGGCGGTCTGCAGCCATTATGCGGAATTGGTGTACTATCTTTAATTGATAAAATTTCTAAACCTGCAACGCTTAAAGCTCTTATTGCGGCTTCGCGTCCTGCACCAGGTCCTTTAACAAAGACATCAATTTTTCTTAAGCCAAGATCATAAGCTTCTTTAGCAGCGGCTTCTGCAGTAACCTGTGCAGCAAACGGAGTATTTTTTCTTGAACCTTTAAAACCATTTTTACCGGCTGAAGACCATGAAATTGTATTACCGTAAATATCTGTTATAGTACAAATAACATTATTAAACGATGCTTTAATATGAGCAACGCCAACCGCGTCAACATGAACTTTCTTTTTAGTCTTTTTAACTACCTTAGCCAATTTAGCTCCTTAAAATTAATTATTACTTCTTAGCCGGTGTTTTTTTCTTACCGGCAACTGTTTTACGTTTACCTTTACGCGTTCTTGAATTTGTTCTGGTTCTTTGACCTCTAACTGGTAATCCTCTTCTATGACGCAACCCACGGTAGGCGCCGATATCCATTAATCGCTTAATATTCTGCTGAACTTCGCTTCTTAAAGCACCTTCTACTTTATGTTCAGAAGTCATTATAGAACGGATTTTTGCTACTTCTTCTTCGGTCAATTCACCTATCTTTTTATCGGGATTAACATTTGCTTGTGTAAGAATATTCATGGCAGTTGTACGACCAATACCATAAATGTAAGTTAATCCAATAAATGCTTTTTTTGTTTTGGTAAATCAATACCAGCAATACGAGCCAAATCTAATTCCTCCTAATTTTAACCTTGTCTTTGTTTGTGTTTTGGATTTTTGCAAATTACGCGTACAACTCCCTTTCGTTTTATAATTTTGCAATGCTCGCATAATTTTTTTACGGAAGCTCTAACCTTCATCTCTTCTCCGTTATTTATACCTATATGTTATTCTACCTTTATTCAAATCATAAGGTGATAATTCAATTGCCACCTTATCGCCAACTAAAATTTTTATAAAGTGCATTCTCATCTTACCGGAAATGTGAGCAAGGATTTCGTGACCATTATCGAGCCGGACTTTAAAATGCGCGTTCGGTAATGTTTCAGTAACAACTCCATCTACTTTTATTGGTCCTAGCTTAGCCATTTATTAGCACTTAGTTAATATTTCTGGTTTACCGTCTATAATTGCAATAGTATGTTCAAAATGAGCCGAGGGTAATCCATCGGCAGTTCTTACGGTCCATCCGTCTTCGTCAACTGTAACCTTGTATGTTCCAAGGTTAATCATCGGTTCTATTGCTAAAGTCATTCCGTTCTTTATTAAAGTTCCACTTCCTTTACGTCCATAATTAGGAATTTGAGGTTCTTCGTGCAACAATTTTCCA
>JAGVBL010000244.1 GCA_020059785.1 Ignavibacteriales bacterium
ATGGATATCCATCTTCAAGAATAAGTATGTTATTACATTCATTATAGATTTTGTTTATTAGATTCTTCGGCAAAGGATATTGACCAATTTTAACAATCGGGTGCGGACAATTTCTATCAGGATAATTTTCCATCAGGTAGTTATATGCAATACCACACGCAATAATGCCTCTGCTTTTATCATTCCCTTCAAAATATTTATTAAATAAAGAACTTTCGGATTCATCAAGGAAATTGATCTGATTTTTAAGTAATATTTTGTAGCGGTTACGTGCTATTGCCGGTAATAACACAAATTGTTTTGAATCATCAGGCAGAGAATTATTGTTTTGTGCTCTCGTTTCTTTTACAACAACACCATACCTCGAATGCGACAATCGTGTTGTTATTCTAATTAAAACCGGTGTTTTATATTTTTCAGATAATTCAAATCCTTCTCGCGCCATATCGTAAGCTTCTTGTTGATTTGAAGGTTCCAGAATAGGAATTAGAGCAAACTTTCCAAAGTAACGGGAGTCCTGTTCATTTTGCGAAGAATGCATCGAAGGATCATCTGCAACTGTAATTACCAATCCGCCGTTAACACCTGTTATTGCAGAGTTAATAAAAGGATCAGCAGCAACATTTAAACCGACATGTTTCATGCAAACCATTGCACGTTTTCCTGCGTAAGACATTCCTAAAGCGGCTTCCATTGCTGTCTTCTCATTAGCAGACCACTTACTGTGGATTTTTTTCTCTGTAGCTATTTTAGAATTCTGAACATACTCTGTAATTTCTGTTGACGGAGTACCCGGATATGCGTAAATACCGGACATTCCACCATCAATGGCACCTTGAGCAATTGCTTCTGCACCCAGGAGTAGTAACTTTTTCATTTTCAGTTTTAGATTTGTTGGAATTTTCCAACTGCAAATTACTGTTTGCCCATTCTCTCTGCAAGGAATATCGGATTGATTGAATGAAATTATATTCGGGATTAATTGATTAAGCGGAATGGCTTTCTTAAATTTGCTACCAAAATTATTCAACTAATGCCGGCGCATCAATGAGAATCTGCGATATTTTAAGAAAAGACAAAATCATTCCTTCTATGAAATCAAAATTTAAGAATGATGCAATAAATGAATTGATTGATCTATTTAAGGATGATGAACGTGTTAAGGATGTTGAATCTATGAGAGAAGCGGTTCATGATCGCGAAAAAATTATGTCAACCGGTGTTGGAAAAGGTTTTGCAATACCACATGCCAAATCGAATTCTGTTACTGATATAATTGCCGGGTTCGGTAAACTTGATGATCCTGTCGATTTCCAATCGCTTGATGGTCAACCGGTCCGCCTCGTATTTCTTCTTGTAGGAAAAGAAAATCTGGTTGGTCCTCATATCAAATTATTAAGTAGAATTTCAAGGATGATGAATAGAGAAGAATTTAGAGATAGTCTGGCAAATGCTAAAAGTGTAGATGAAATTTATAATCTCTTCGAAACTGAGGAAAAGCAGTACTTTGAGATTTCCTAAGACCAGGATTGACCTTAATGATAAAAGCTATTACCGGAACCCGCGATATTTTACCTTCCGATATTCCTAAATGGAAGTATCTAGAAAAAGTTGTTAGTGAAGTATTCCAGAATTTTAACTACAAAGAAATCCGAACCCCTGTCTTTGAAGAAACCTCTCTCTTTGCTCGAGGTATTGGCGAAGCTACAGACATTGTAAGCAAAGAGATGTACACATTTATTGATAGAGGCGGGACAAGTATAACATTAAAACCGGAAATGACTGCCGGTGTTGTTAGAGCTTTGATAGAACATTCACTCGATAAAAAGCAGAGTGTTAACAAACTTTATTATATCTCGCCTATGTTCAGACAGGAACGTCCTCAAGCCGGTAGATTCCGCCAGTTTCATCAGTTTGGTGCCGAAGCTCTTGGAAGTAACGATCCGATGCTTGATGCAGAAATGATCATTATGGCTTACGATATTATTAATAAGCTGGGTTTGAAAAATCTTACCGTTAAAATTAATTCACTTGGAATTCCGCAGTCTCGTGAAAATTATAAAACTATTCTTAAAAAATATCTTGAACAACATTTTAATAGTTTGTCCCAGGAAAGTAAGAAGAGATTCGATACAAATATTTTAAGAATATTTGATAGTAAGGAAGATCAGGATCAGAAAATAATGACGGATGCACCATTATTAATTAATTATCTTGATGATGAAAGCATTCAGCACTTTGAGAAAGTAAAAAATTACCTGGGTGCTGCCGGAATAAATTACGAAGTTGATCCAAAACTTGTACGCGGACTCGATTACTATTCACACACTACTTTCGAAATTGTAAGCGGAAGTGTCGGCTCTCAAAGTTCTTTATGCGGCGGCGGAAGATATGATATGCTTGTAAAAGAATTAGGCGGTGGTGATATCCCGGGTGTTGGATTTGCTGCCGGTATGGAGAGAATATTACTCGCATGCGAAAATGAAAACTCTCTTAACCTTCCTGAAGAAAAAATTGATCTTTACATTGTATCGCTGGATAAAAATTTGCTGGATGAGACATTTAAGTTAGCTGTGGAACTCAGAAGACGCGGATTAACAGTGGAAACCGATTACCTATCACGAAGTGTTAAAGCACAGATGAGAGAAGCTAATAAATACAATTCAAAATATGTTTTAATGATTGGCGGCGAGGAATTTCGGAAGGGAGAATTGGTTCTCAAAAAAATGTCTGATGGAGAACAATATTCAATTGAAAAAAATGATCTGGAAAATTTGGGTACTAAAATAAAGGAATCATAATTGCCTCTCCGTAAACCTAAAAACATTCCTAAAATTCCTAAAACCCAAAAGAAAAAAGCTCACACTGCTCTCTCTGCAATTCCTCTAAAGAAACCGGATAAGCTCGAATATATCTGTAAAGCATATTATTTGTACGATGAAAAGTTAAAAAAACAATTTTGTGCCTTTGCAATTGAAACACTTGTTGAATTCACAAGCTTTGCTTATGAAGTTTCTGTAGAGGTTATCCGCGAGAAAAATATTTTTTATTTTATTGTTACAGGATTAAAAGCCAGAATGGACGCTATACCTTCTATTCAGCCGGCAAGAAATGAATTACTCTTCGAAGATCTGGTTGGCATTTACGTAGTTAATGTTGTTAAACAGGATGGTGCAATAAATACTGCAGATTACAAATTCAATTTTTACATGAAAGAAATTACTCTGGAAAAAGAGTATAAACCAAAAAAGAAAAACAATCGTCACTTTTGCAGCTTTGAAGTAGCAGAAGATAAGTTTTCTTTTGCTCCAGACTTAACTTAGATCAATCATTTTCAGATAACTTCTTTTTCTTTATGAATAAAATCTTTGGTAGAAAACCTGTATTAGAAGCAATTAACGCCGGGGTTGAGTTAGAAGTTATTTATGTTGCCTACGGTCAGCATGGTGATGTAATTCATAAAATTTTTACTTCTGCTAAAGAGCGGGGAATTAAGATTACACAGATTTCCCAGCAGAAATTTAATGAGCTTGCCCGATCAGAAAATGCTCAAGGTGTTATTGCTGTTAAATCCGTTGCAACATTTTATGAATTGAGTGAAATTATTGAACATGCCAAAAAATCCACTTACCCTCTTTTACTCCTTCTCGATTCAATTCAAGACCCGCACAATCTCGGTGCAATTTTAAGAACAGCTGAATGTTCCGGTGTTGATGGAATATTAATTACAACCAATCAAAGCTCACCGATTACAGAAACAGTCGAAAAAATTTCTGCCGGTGCAGTTTCTCATCTGAAAATTTGTAAAGTAAACAATCTTGTCCGCGCAATTGAGCAACTAAAAAAAGAAAATTTCTGGATTGTTGGAAGTTCGCTTGTTAATTCTAAAGATTACACCTCAATTGATTACAAAATGCCGGTAGCATTGGTTGTTGGAAACGAGGAAAAGGGGATTAGAAAATTAGTTGCTGAGAATTGCGATTTTCTGGTTAAAATACCAATGTCTGGTAAGATTGACTCATTAAACGTTTCGGTTGCAACCGGGGTTTTACTTTTCGAAATACTTCGCCAGCAAAAATCTTAATATTTGGGAACGATTTTAATTGAAAAACAGTTAGTAATATTAATCTTGATATTTTTTTCAAGATTGATTACGTTTTAATCCAAAATATCAGTAAAAAGGCAAAAATGAACGAAATAAAAGAAAATTTAGAGAATCAGGAAGAACTTTCGGATGACATGAAAGTTCTTGATGAGCTTACATCTACAGAATATAAATGGGGTTTTGTTACGGAAATAGAGTCTGAAACAGCTCCAAAAGGTCTGAATGAGGATGTGATTCGTTTAATTTCGAGTAAGAAAAATGAGCCGGAATGGATGACCGAATGGAGATTAAAAGCATTTCGTTACTGGTTGAAGATGGAAGAACCTCACTGGCCTAATGTAAACTACCCTCCAATCGATTACCAGGATATAAGTTATTATTCCGCACCAAAGCAAAAACCTAAGCTAAATAGTCTTGATGAAGTTGACCCTGAATTATTAAAAACTTTTGAAAAACTTGGAATTCCATTGAATGAACAAAAACTTCTTACAGGAGTTGCTGTTGATGCTGTTTTCGATTCTGTTTCAGTAACAACAACATTCAAAGAAACTCTTAAAGAGAAGGGAGTAATTTTCTGTTCGATATCAGAAGCAATTCAGGAACATCCCGAAATCGTAAAAAAATATCTTGGTTCAGTTGTGCCTTATACTGATAATTATTTTGCTGCATTAAATTCTGCAGTGTTCAGCGACGGATCATTCGTATTTATACCAAAGGGAGTAAGATGCCCGATGGAATTATCAACCTATTTTAGAATTAATGCACAAGAGACAGGACAATTTGAGAGAACATTAATTATTGCTGAAGAAAGTTCGTATGTAAGTTATCTTGAAGGATGTACAGCGCCGATTCGTGATAATAATCAGTTGCATGCTGCAGTTGTTGAACTTGTTGCTTTAGATGATGCAGAGATTAAATATTCAACTGTGCAGAACTGGTATCCGGGTGATAAAGATGGAAAAGGCGGTATTTATAATTTTGTTACAAAACGTGGTGCTTGCAGAGGTAAAAATTCAAAAATTTCCTGGACACAGGTTGAAACAGGTTCTGCTATAACATGGAAATACCCGAGTTGCATCTTGCAAGGTGATAATTCAATCGGCGAATTTTATTCTGTTGCTGTAACCAATAATATGCAGCAAGCAGATACCGGTACCAAGATGATTCACTTAGGTAAGAATACCCGAAGCACAATTATTTCAAAAGGGATTTCTGCCGGAAGAAGTAATAATTCCTATCGTGGTTTGGTTAAGATTGGTAAGAATGCTGAAGGTGCACGAAACTTTACTCAATGCGATTCAATGCTTATGAGTGATCAATGCGGCGCACATACATTTCCTTATATAGAAGTCGAAAATGAATCTGCAAAAGTTGAACACGAAGCTACAACATCCAAGGTTGGCGCTGATCAGATTTTCTATTTGAATCAGAGAGGAATTGCTACTGAAGATACGGTTAATATGATTGTAAATGGATTCTGTAAAGAAGTATTTAACGAACTTCCAATGGAATTTGCTGTAGAGGCTCAAAAGCTTCTTGCAATTTCTCTTGAAGGAAGTGTTGGTTAGTAATAATTATTGAAGATGAAGAATTAAATAATGTTTATAAAAAATTGAAAAATGATTAAGGAGAAAAAATGTTAGTTATAAAAAATCTGCACGCTAATATTGAAGGTAAGGAGATTCTAAAGGGAATCGATCTGGAAATAAAAGCGGGTGAAGTTCATGCCATTATGGGTCCCAACGGATCGGGTAAGAGTACACTTGCAAATGTTTTAGCTGGAAACGAAGGATATGAAGTAACCGGCGGAGAAATTATTTTTGAGGGAAAGAATTTATTGGAACTCGACCCTGAAGATAGAGCCCGAGATGGTGTTTTTCTTGCATTTCAGTATCCTGTAGAAATTCCGGGTGTTAGCAATGCTACATTTTTAAAAACTGCAATCAATGAAGTAAGGAAGTATCATAATCTGCCTGAATTAACACCTAAAGAATTTCTCGAATTGATGAAAGAGAAATCAAAAATTTTAGGTATGGATGAAGCATTGATAAGCCGTTCTGTTAATGTTGGTTTTTCAGGCGGAGAAAAAAAGAGAAACGAAATATTCCAGCTTCTTATGCTTAATCCTAAACTTGCATTGTTAGACGAAACCGATTCGGGTCTTGATATCGATGCATTGAAAATCGTTTCCAACGGTGTAAATATTTTCAAAGCTAAGGACAAAGCTGTTCTGGTTGTTACACATTATCAAAGATTACTTAATTACATTCAACCGGATTTTGTTCATGTTCTCTATAAGGGAAAGATAATTAAGTCTGGCGGTAAGGAATTAGCTCTTGAGCTTGAGGATAAAGGATACGACTGGATAAAACCTGAATTAGTTGAATCAGAGACTGTGTAAAGGAATCTATCGAATGAAAACTATAAGTGAATTTCAAAAGACAAAAGAATGGTATCTGAACAACTTCAAATTATTTGAAGAAAAATTGAATGGTGAATCGAAAACTTTTTTGCACGATTTGCGAAAAAGTGCTCTAACTCAACTGGCGGAAACTGATTTTCCAAGTACTAAAGAAGAAGAGTGGAAGTACACCAACGTTTCCCCAATATTAAGGCAGAATTTTATTCCGGCTGTAAATCTTGATGTCCGTTCTTCAATAAATAAAGAAGAATTAAAGAAAAATTTATTCGGAGGATTTGATTACTATTTAATGACATTCGTAAATGGTATTTATTCAAAAGAATTAAGCGACTTACAGGAATTACCAAACGGGACTGTAGTAGAAAGTTTACGATTGTTAATGAAAACAAATCCAGAATTGGTAAATGGTAAAATTTCGAAGTTTGTAAAAGCGGAAAACGCATTTAACCTTTTGAACAGAGCTTATTCAACTGATGGTGCTGTTATAATTGTTAAAGATGGAGTAGTTGTAGAAAAGCC
>JAGVBL010000330.1 GCA_020059785.1 Ignavibacteriales bacterium
ATTATCCGGATAATGTTTTTCTTTTACAGGACCGATTGGAACGTGAAGGATTTGAAGTATTAAAAGCATATGACGGTGAAATGGGAATTCAAAAAGCAATTTCTGAAAAGCCGGATTTAATTCTTCTGGATATTATGATGCCCGGTGTTTCAGGGTATGATGTATGTAAAACTTTATCTGCAAATGACGCTACAAAACTGATCCCGATAATTCTTTTAACAGCACTTACAGAAGCCGATAATTTACGTTCGGGGCTTCAAGCCGGTGCGTTCGACTATATAAAAAAACCGTTTAATAAAACAGAGCTGGTTGCAAGAATTAATTCCGCACTTAGATTTAGCGAAACAAACAAATTTCTTATCGAAATAGAAAAGATTAAAACCTTTGCGGCTACTGTTGTTACTGCAAACCATGAGATTAAACAGCCGTTAACATTAATAAATCTTTCTACTACAGCTATACGAAGAGAATTAACCAAAGAAAATCCTTCCAATGATGTTGTTTTAAAACGTGTTGAGTTTATTGAAAACGCTGCAAGAGATATAATTAAAGTTCTTGAAAAGATGGGCTCGATTAAAAAACCGGTAATTACACCTTATGTTAATAACCTTAATATAATCGACTTGAATTCCGATGAGCAAAAAAACTAATTGATTAATTCTCTTATTACGTTTAACATCTCTTCAAAATTGTATGGCTTGGTTATCACCCGGTTAACAGGGTTATTAATTCTTTCCTCGCTTGTATAGTCGCTCTGCGAACCGGTCGCAAGAATTATCGGGGCGTCAAGTTTCATCTCTCTAATTTTCTTGATACATGTAAGTCCATCCATGTCCGGCATTTTCTGATCAATGATAAGAAGGTCAGGAGAGTATCCGTTATTCAATTCCTTAATTACTTCATCGCCATTTGCTGCTGTAATAACATTGAATTCATATGATACTAATAATTCTGCGAGTAGTTCTCTTAGGATATCTTCGTCTTCGGCAATTAATATGCACTTTGTTTTTAATTGAACATCCTCTTTTACGTTAGGTACAGCCGGAAATTTTAAAGTAAATTCCGTCCCTTTATTTTTTTCGCTTGCAACTTTTATTACACCGCCGTAATCGTCAACAATTTTCTTTACAATTGAAAGTCCGATACCACTGTTTTTCTTTTTTGATTTTGTAGAGAAATTATTATCAAAAATAAATGGCATAACAGAGGGGTCTATTCCTTCTCCATTATCTGCAATTTTTATTTGAACAAACGATCCGCCTTCGAATAGTTTTGGATCTCCACTTACAGGTTTTGGATTAGAAGACCCGATACTGATAATTCCTTTCTCCCTGATTGCTTCCGAAGCGTTTATAATTAAATTCATAAAGATTCTGTAATAATCTGAATACCTTCCTTCAACAAATGATAGTTTCGATTCCAGTTTCAGGTTAAATGTAATTTTCCCTTTAAGATGTATTGATATTGTGTTGATCAAATCGGTTAAAAGTGTATTCAGGTTTATTCTTTTCTTCTTGGAGGATTTATTTTCCGAAAGCAGATCCTCAATTATTTCTGCAGCCATATAAGTTCCGTTTTCGATACTGCTTATTAACGGAATAACATCTTCGGGATTAGATACTTTTTTCTTGAGGAGTTCAACACTGTTTAGAATTCTGGTAAGTATATTATTCAGATCGTGGGCAATATGATTTACAGGAGCCGTATCTTCTTTGTGTTGCATTCTACTTCAGATTATATTTTATGATTTTTGAATAAAGCGTTTTCTGACTGATACCCAAAACTCTCGAAGTATTTTCACGGTTCCAATTATATTGATCCAATGCCCGTTTAATATGAGACCTTTCCAATTCATCAAGAGAAACGAGCGAACCGTCTTCCTTAACAAAATTTGAGAAATCAAAATCGTCTTTTGGAATATTCAAATCTTTCGGTTGAATAAGATCTCCATCGGAAAAAATAATAGCCCGCTCTATAATATGGTCGAGCTCTCTAACGTTGCCCGGAAAGTTGTAACGCATTAATTCTTTCTTAGCTTCTTCGGATAATCTTTTAACCGATCTTACTGGAGATTTCTTTTGAAGGAAATACTCGGCTAAAAGTAATACATCGCTCTGTCTTTCACGTAGCGGGGGAATAGTAAGTGTGATTACATTCAATCGGAATAACAGGTCCCTCCTGAAATTTTTGTTTTCTGCTTCCTGCATCAGATTTTTATTTGTAGCTCCAATAACTCTTACATTGGACGATAAATTTGTAATTCCTCCAACTCTTCTAAATTCTCCGTTTTCAAGAAAACGCAAAAGTTTTGGTTGAAGAGATAAACTCATTTCACCGATTTCATCGAGGAATAAAGTACCGCCATTTGCAATTTCAACAAGTCCTTGTTTGGAAGTCTTGGCATCGGTGAAAGCTCCCTTTTCATATCCGAAAAGTTCGCTTTCCATCAATTGATCCGGTAACGAGGCGCAATTAATTGCTACAAACGGTTTATCTTTTCTGGCGGAGTTTTTATGAATGTATTCGGCAAAAATTTCCTTACCGGTTCCAGTCTCTCCTTCAAGCAGAATATTGGATTCCGATTTCGCTGCTCTTTCGGCAAGCTTAATTACATTTTTAATGCTATCGCTTTCACCAATAATCGAATTTGGAATTACCTGGTTAATTTTTGAAGACAGGATTTTATTTTTGATAATTAAGTCTCTATGCTCTAAAGCTCTATCAATTGTTAAACAGAGCTGACCGAATTCATAAGGTTTTGTAATAAAATGATACGCCCCCTGTTTAATACATTCAATTGCAGTTCTTACATCAGTTTTGGCAGTTAAAACAATTACCTGTGTTGAAGGATGATTTTCCTTTACATATAGCAGTACTTTTTCGCCGTGAACCTCTCTCATTTCAAGATCTAATAAAAGCACATCGTAGGATTTCCTCTTAAAATTTTCTATTGCATCTTTTCCGTCATAAACAGTATCAACATTATGTCCTTCGTTTACCAATTCTTCTTTTAAGAGATAACAGAGAGTTTCATCGTCATCGGCAATTAATATTTTGGTGTCTTTCATTTAAGTGTATCGATTAATTTTTTCTAAAAATAAAGAATTTTAACCATAAATCCTTGATAAGTATAAAAATGATTTTTGAGAAGCAAAAATAAGCAAAAGGAATGAAAAGGAATTGAATTAAAATCAGATTCCTGCATTCGCCGGAATGACAAAGAGCAATTGTCATCCCGATGAAAATCGGGATCTATGGCTTAACGGACTGTTATATTCCC
>JAGVBL010000247.1 GCA_020059785.1 Ignavibacteriales bacterium
ACTGAGCAGGAATTGTAGTTTACCGCTGTAACCAAAATCTGTATCGAAGTCATCATCCCACCCTCTGTATGCAATTAAATACTTACAGTTTACTGTTCCGCCAAACCACTCGAATGAATCGTCCCCGGAATAACTAACTTGAATGTATTCAATCTTTGTTCCTCTTCCTACTCCACCAAAGGTTAAACCATTTATTTCATTATTCAATGAGTAAGCAATACCAGGATATTCTATTCTAACATACTTCATAACACCGCTGTTATCTTCGGGATCAGTTCCACCATATGAATCACCCGGACCTTCAATTGCAGCAGTTCCACCGGGAACGTTAATCGGAGCTTTTCCTAATAAAATTATTCCGCCCCAATCGCCATAAGTTGGCTGCCGAGTAGCTCCCGGTTTTGTAAATTCACTTGTAAATACAATCGGATTACTCTGTGTTCCTTCTGCCATTATTTTACCGCCGGGTTTTACTACAAGCGATCCTTGTGTCGAAGTTTGTCCGTAGATCTTAGTACCGGGTTGAATTGTGAGTGTAGCACCAGACTGTACTCTTACAATTCCAACTAACATATAAGTTTTATCTGAAGTCCAGGTGGTATTAGTAGTAATATCACCGGATACAAGTACATCCTGAGAATAAATAGTATTAAATCCAAACAAGAAAACAAACAACAAGAAGTATAACCTCTTCATCTTACCTCCATTTTATTAAATGATTTCAATTCCTTATCCATTCATTCTCAGGTGTTTCATGATTAACAGTTTTAGAAATTATAGCTGAAGCCGACTGAGAATGTTTGTCCCCTTTTTCCAATTTCGGAAGGTTTATCACCATCAGGGGTTTTTTGAATAAACTTTATATCCTGAGCAAGTATATCTTTTGCAGCAACTTTTAAAGAGAGTCCGCTGTAAATTTTTGTTGAAAGGTTAAAATCAACCTGGTCGCGCGGTAGTTCAACTACATCCCCCAATCCGCCAAATCCAACACGTGAAATTCTTTGACCGACTTTATTGTAAACCAATGAAGCTGATAATCCACCTTCGAATTCGTCATAATAAAGACCAAGATTTAGAATAAAATCTGCCTGACCTTGAAGCGGTCTGTTACTTATCTGGAATCCCCTATCTTCTAATTCTATTTTTGAATCAATAAGGCTTAGATTACCGATAACAGAAAAATTCTCGAAGTTTGAATTCAAGAAGCCGAGCGTTTTTCTCAATTCGAATTCAATACCATAATTTCTTGCATCCTTTCCATTTTCATATGTTCTGATTGGATCGAATGATGATGATGAACGAAGGACCTGTTCAATCGGGTCATTAAATTTTTTATAGAATAAACTTACCGAGAACAATTCTCTTGGTGCCGGATAAATCTCGAAGCGTAAATCGAAGTTTGAAATAAGACTTCTTTTTAATTCTGTATTACCCTGAACCAATTCGTTCGTAACAAAATCGAAATATGTGAATGGAGCCAATTCTCTGAATTCTGGACGTGCTAATGTTCTGCTTGCGGCAAATCTGAAATTAATTATATCCGATGGCTGATATGTAATGTTAATACTGGGGAAAATATCATTGTACTTTGCATCAACATTAATCGGTTCGCCGGTTCTCGATTTAGAATTTAACTTTTGAACTGAATTTTCATAACGGACTCCGGCAGCAACCTTAATATTATCAATTGGCTGAAAGTCCAACATCATATAAGCAGCATTAATTTTCTGATCGGCCGAGTAACTATCTGTTGGTTGGGTTATTTCTGTTATTTCAATAAATGTTGGATTGATATTTTGAGGAGCAAATATTTTATCAATGCTCTGCTGAATTATTTTATCTTCTTCTAAGAAATTTCCACCGGGAATATTTCTGAATCCGAAAATCCTTGCATCAAAAGTTCTATCCTTAGCATCAAAAGTGTAACCGAATTTTAATGAAGGTAAATTTGGATTTTCGAACGGCTTAAGCGTAATATCCCAGTTAGTTCCGTAATTGTGATCATCAAGATTTCCAAAGTATCTTGTAAACAAGCTTTGATCGAGTAATAAACGCATCGGTTCAGAAGGGTCATCCATTGAACGTGCATAGATATATCTTCTTGCATCGGGTTCATCTCTTTTAGAATTAGCGTAATTAACATTCCAGTCGATCTGTAATCCGTTCATAAATCTGAAATTGTGGCTGCCGATTAATTGTGATGATTGCAAAGAACGGGAAATAAATCTTAGTGCGGTTGTCTTTCTGTATTGAGATGAATAGTTGTGAAAACCCTCGTAAATAGTTGTTTCATCATCTGCAGTTTGATTAAATACATTCTTTAAGCTCAGTTTATGATTTCTATCGAATTTATAACTTACATTTAATAATGCACCCCACATAACATTGTAAGAACTGATTGTGCTGTTGTATTGATATCTCGGCCCTTCAAAAGTGTAGCTGGCTTGTTCAAGTTCTCTTAATTCATATCCGCTGGAATATGTTAAAGAAGCAATGTATCCTAAAACGTCATTACCAATTGCTAATTGATTTCCAAGGTTAATTTTAAAACTTCCATTTATAGGCGCTTTTGTTGTAGAAGTCTGCCAATTATTGTTAAATGCAAGACCATAACTTTGTAATTCAGAAGGTGAATAAGTTCTATCAAGCTTTTTAGCGGGAATGATTGAGGGCATTTGACGTGTACCATCATCGTATCCAAGGAAGTCGCGGGATCCGCCGTTATATGACGGTATATTCTTAAGTGTTGTTCTGGTATTGTAACTTGATGAAGTACTTATGTCAAAAATAAATTTCGATGGAAACTCAATCGTATTTATCTCAACTAATCCACCGGTAAAATCAGCCGGTTTACTTGGTATAAATGTTTTTGATGTTAAAACATTTTCAATAAGACTTGCCGGGAATAAGTCGTAAGAAAAACTTTTTTTCTCAGGGTCTGTACTCGGAAGGTTTGCACCATTAAGCATGGTATTATTATATCTATCGCCTACTCCTCTAACGAATGCATATTTACCTTCAGAGATTGTAACACCGGTCATTCTCTTTAATACGTCTGTTCCATCCGAGCTATTATTCTTGCTTATCAACTCGGCGCTCAAACCGTCAACAATATTCATAGAATTTTTCTGAATATTAAGTATTGCACCTTCAGTTGATTTTAGTGCCTCTGCAGTAACAACTACTTCGTTAATCTCAGTTGCAGTTGGCTTTAACTGAACATTTAATTTGGTATCCTTACCAGTTTCAACCTTTACATCCTGAACAGTAGTAGCCTGATATGATACGAATGAAAACTTAATTGAATATGTACCGGGTTCTAATCCCTTAATTGTGTAGTAACCATCAAGATCCGATGAAGTACCTGTATTAGTCCCGACTACAATAATGTTAGCACCGATAAGAACTTCATTATTCGATGCATCAATTACTCTTCCAGAAATTGAACCTTTGCTTTGTGCAGAAATAATTCCTGTGGATACTACTATCAGGAATAAAAGGGTCTTAAGTTTTGACAAGATATAATACCCTAATTTTAGATTAGTTGACTTGTACATTTCTCTCTCCATTGTTAAAAATTTTCT
>JAGVBL010000081.1 GCA_020059785.1 Ignavibacteriales bacterium
AAAAACCGAGTTTGTCAAGTTAAATTTTCAAATAATGGAAATTATTTTATGCAGTAATAGCTATTATAATTTCATAAGAAGCCATATTAAATATTCGCATAGAATAATGATTAGAGTTAGTTTTTAAATTTGATGGAGCTGTGTGCATGCAAATATTCCCATTAAAGCAATGCCGATAAAAAACATTGCAATTGTAACGGGACGACGTATGCTAAATGTGCTTATCTGCACAGGTGTTTTTCAATTTTATTTATTACCCGATTAAAAATATTAAAATTCTGCACAACAGTAAAATAAGCTTTATTCAAGGTCCTTATTTATAATTCTCTTTACCCGTGAATAGAAAACCTTGGATTTATTGATATTTCCAGTTTCTGGTTTATGAATTAGTAAAAGATGTTTCTCATTATCAACTAAACAAATAAAAGTACTTACTATATCTAAGGATGGACTAAATAATTTTGATTCTTCATCTACTTCAATCGATGTAAAATGAGCATTATTTGCATTTAACACATTTTTATCACCAACATAATATGATAAAATGGGGATTAAATTTGTATTATAAATATCATTTAAAAATGTAATCTCAGTATATAAACAAGTTGGACAGTCATTTGTATTAAAAACAGCAATCAGGTTGTAATTATTTTTGACATTGTTTATAGGTTGGTTAAATACAACGTCATAAAAGTTATAAATATCTGAGTATAACTTTTCACCGGAACCATCGTTATCGTACAGAATTCTCTTAATGTTGTAATAGTCTTTATATAATTTTTCTAAGCGGTTACCATAATTAGTTAACTTAATTAATAAAATACCATTTAGAATAATTAGCATAACTATAAATCCCAAACAATTTCTATTTTTCATAAATCTTTATAGTTCTCTTTCAGCTTAAATTTTTTCACAACAATTGGAATATTTTTTGATATTCCATTTTTCGCATTTGCCCAGTCGTAGCCAATAGAGTAAAAATATTTTTTATCACGTGTTCTTTTCAAGATCCAGCTTTGATCATATTTTAATTTTGTTTTTAATACTTCTCCTTCTTTTGAAATTATATCAAAGGATAGATATTTTTGTCTATTTTCAAAAGTAGTTTGAACAAAAAGAGTTCTATTATTAACAAAAATTTTATTAATTATATTATACTCTCTATTTTCATCTCTAACATTGATCTTTTTGTTTGCCTCGATAAAATAGTATGGTTTAGAATTAATTTGGGAAATATAACCACTTTTGATTGCTTTATATAAAATGTATTGATTAGGGAACATGTAATAAAGACTATCTTTTGTAAAGTCTAAATCAAAAGCTGAATTTTCAATAAAAAAATTTGTTGCAAATATTCTTTCATTCTTTGTCCCAATTTCCTTTACAAAATCTCCTGTGTAATAATCATAAAGCAAAATAGGACTAGAACTTGATACCGGAGTATATATATATAAATCATTACTACTCAAAAATAACATTGCACCATAATAACCGTACTTTTTATAAAATGTTCTTTTATAGTTAAATAAGCTATCATATTCTATAATTTTTCTTGAAAAGACATCATTAATCAAAATACTCTTATTTTCTGACACTTCGATAGAACCTATGCTAGTGTACTCAATTTCTGATTTACCTATTTTTGAAAATTTCCTAATAAAATTACCATTTTTATCAAACTTGAAAACTTCCTGCTCAATTGTTACAATATAAACATTCTGAGAGTTATCCATCATAGACACACTCGTCAAATCACCGATAATTAGGGAATCTGGTTGATTAAGAGTTACAATATCATTTTGTTCTAAAAGTTCATTAAATGAAGCAATATTTTTAAGCAGGTCCTTTATTTTTACTACTTTTCTTTCTTCTCTGGACCCGCATGACATGATTAATGAAAAGAATAATAGTATTGTAACAATTTTTATCATTTTCATAATAATTCTCGTATAATTATATGACTGTTCGTTACTCTTAGATAATAACTAAAAAATCGGGTGAGAATACTCACCCGATTGGTTTTAAAATCCCCACCCACCTTGACCAACAGAGCAATCAAATCCATTAGGACGACATTCAAACCAATATGCAGTTCCGAGCTCTCCGAAGTCCCTAGTAATATCTGTTATCATTCAAAATCCCGGTTCTTTCGGTGGTAAAGCTTTAAGTTCTTTAGAAGAAAATATTGTTTCAACTAAGTTTAGTTCTGTTTCATTATTTAGGGGATCATAATTAATAATTGTGAAATTGAATAGTAATAAAAATGAGAAAACGCTAATTAATATTACTTTTTTCTTTCTCATAAATGCTCCTTCTTTTATTATTTATTTATTTTGCCCGGCCAGGCTTTCATTGAAAATTTTATTAACACAAATAGAGATAACGAAAGAAAGAAAATGTTTCTTATTACCATACCTATTCCAAAGCTGCTATCAACTGCTTTTCCAACCCGCCTAGCAAAATGGCGGGCAAGCTCACCCGCAGTCGTTCTCTAATCCTACAACTGTCCCATAAACGCTAAACAGAAAAAAGAACAAGAACAGAATTGTCACTGCAACAAGTGTTTCTTTTACTCTTATTCTTAACAGCAGCATTACTCCAAGTGTAAGCTCTAATACCGGTAACAGAGTAGCTGCTGCAATCTGAAGTTCTTCACTTACATTTATTACAGATTTTATTGTTTCAAGCATCGGTTGGGGAACCAGTATTTTACTAATACCGGAAAACAAAAGAAGGGCAATAAGAAAATAATAAGAAGCTGAAATGAGAAGATCTACTGACTTAATACTTTTGACTAATTCTACCACAAGATTAGTTCCCCTCTAAATTCTGAGATTAATCTAAAAAAAAAAAAAACGAGTTTGTCAAGTTAAATATTCAAATAATGGAAATTATTTTATGCAGTAATAGCTATTATAATTTCATAAGAAGCCATATTAAATATTCGCATAGAATAATGATTAGAGTTAGTTTTAAATTTGATGGAGCTGTGTGCATGCAAATATACCCATTAAAGCAATGCCTATAAAAAACATTGCTACTGTAACGGGGCGGCGTATGCTAAATGTGCTTATCTGCAAGAGTGATTTTCAATTTGTGTTATTGCTAATATCATATTAGTAAAAATATCAAGGATTTACTTTAAATATTACTTTTCGATAAGTTATTTGATTTTCTGTAGTCACTATTTATACAAATAGTTTATCATGAATACTCAATATCTTCGCCGTATTTAATGGTAATTAGCACATACTTTATAAAAATATGTTCCCCAGCTATCCAATTGTTCATATTGTGGAAAATCAGCATATAAAATTCTACCCATATTATTAACTAACAAAACTAATTGCTTATGCAGCTGTTTTTTATTTGTGCAATTAATAAACTTTTCTTTATTAAAACCTTTTTCGAAAATGTAAATTCATTGTTGTAAATAATAACACCTATTTCCTTATAAAAGAAATTTTTTATTTACAAATTAAGAGCATAGCGACTTGAATATCCTATTGTAATAAGCCAAATAAATATTTCGTAATAAACATCTTTTCTAAACCGCCGATTCGGAAACCGGCGGTTAAACAAAGATTAATTGCTTATTTCGAAACAGCAATAACAAGTACCGCCCACTATCATAAGAAAACTTGCTCCGCCAGACTGACATGCATCAGAAGAGCAAGGAGGACACCAGTACTCACGTTGAGCCAATGTTTGAGAAAAGCTTACAGTAAGCCCTAGTATAATGGTGCCCATTGCAATTATTTGACGGATTTTTTTGATGTTCCTTTTAATCCAGTTCATTGATTTTCCTCCTTCTTTATTTATTGATTTTTTATCCCCAGGCCCGGGCTTTTACCAATTTTTAAAAAGAATTAAATTATACTTATAATTATATTTTATTTGTTTACTGCCTTATCAATTCAAAGACTTTTATTGATGGATAGTTATTAAAACCTCTATTTACTGTATAAAGTAACTTATTCTTTATACACATCAATTCATAATCTTCAGGTAAATTGATACTGTTCATGTATTTTCCTTCCAAAGTAAAAAAATCTATTACGTTCTTTTCAATAAGCTGACATGCTACTGCTATATATTCATTGGAATAATTGTATACTCCTTTTATTCTATTAGGTAAATCACCCCCTAAAAACCTACCTTCCACGTTTTTTGAATTACTCGCTAAACCAGAAAACTCTTTCCTATTTAATGAAAATTCCATTTGTGTTAAACCATTTTTGTCTAAAATTAATACCCTATAAGGATGGGGATAGGAATAAAGAAGTTTATGGTTATCAATAGTTTTGATAAAACCGGAATTACCCGATTGATGTATTATTTTGCTTTCATCATCATTATTTATGAATGACTTTTGTTTCTCACCATCTACTGTATATTTTTCAACTAGTCCATCCTTAGTAAGAAAAGCAAGATTAGAAATATAAACGTTCTCAGAAGTGATATCGAAATTGTATGAAAAGCCATAGTATTTAAAGGAAGATAGAAAAATTCCTTTGGAGTTAAACCGACTTATTCTTTTGAGCTTTGAGTCTTGTACAAAAATCTCATTATTAGGTGATATCCTTATACAACTTACATTCTTAAACTCTCCAGGGCCTTCACCCTGTTTACCAATTATTCGTAATAATTTGAAAGTAGGAGAAAGAACTATTATCCTACTTTCATCATCTCCAATAAATAAATTTCCATTTTTGTCAACATCAATAGAATGTATTCGGCTAATAATTATTTTTTCTTTTTCGAAATCTTTAAAATTTAATTTAGTAATTTCATTTAATCTAATAGGTCCTGAATAAGTTACATTATTGTTTTTAATAATTTTGTTATTGTTATTCTGATATGAATTTCCAAGAGTAATAATTACACACACTAAAAACGCTCCCCCATTTAGATAATTTTTTAAGTTTCTTATCATAAGTTCTTTAACTCCTCTCTAAGCTTACCTATATGGGAAAACAAAACATCCCCATTTTTTGAAATTATATAAGTAATAGGAACGGCGTTAATTTTTAGTATTTTCATATTTGCTTCATCAATGCTATAAATTTTATCTACCCATTTGTTCTCTTCCTTAAACAATCGAACGTCCGATGACTTATCTGCATTAACAAAAACTACATCATAGCTTTTAGAATTTTGGACTGAAAAAGATTTCCATTTATTGACATTCTCTTTACAGGATACACAGTTTGTTGAAATAATACAAAGCAACACATCCTTTTCTCTATTTGTAAAATTGACTTTTAGTTTATTGCCATTTTCGTCATAAAATTCAACTTCACCCGGTTTTTCTCCAGGACTCATTATCACTGGTTTATCAATAAAAACCCCTGAAGATTTCAGTCGATAGTTTTGATAGGACAATATTAAGACTACAATAATTAGCAAAACATTGAGCACAGAACAAAAACTGATTTTTGATCTACTGAAAGGGCTATTAATTTTACTCATTCCTTTTAATTCCGTTGCTAGTAAGTAAAAAATGTATTGTTGAATTACCAAAACTATATGTAGCAAATACATCCGGCTGATTTTCTTTTGAATATTGATCCGAAATAAGATTGACCGTTATTTTATTTTCCTTGGAGTACAAGGATATTTGGTTCTCAGAATTAACTATAAAACAATTTATCTCATCCTCAACATTTTTAAGGGGGAACTCATATAAGGAATTCAACGATTGATCATAAATTTTGAGCATTTTTTTCTGGTCTAATAGAATGTAAATTTTTTCTTGATGAATATTCATAAGAATCTTGTGTTTACTAAACTTCATACCAATAAGTTCAGGTTGTAACATACTTTCGCATAAATATTTTGTATTAAGAATTTCTCCATTAAGATTTCTTAAAACAAGATCCACGTTGTGTAAAGTATTCTCAATTGTCAATAACTTAGTCTCATCAATTGTCTTTAGATTTAGAATAAAGTTTCCAGTATCTATTGTTTTTTCAATAGTCAAACTATCTTTTAGAATAATCAATCTGCCTACATTATTATCATTAAAGACCAAATTACTACCTATAAAGTCAATATTACATATGTACCTTTTAAGGTTTTTAAGTGGAACAGGTGGTTCGTATGGAAGATGCTCTAAATTTACCGTCCTATAAGTTTTAGCCAAAACATCGTAGTCGTATAATATATTAACAGAATTATCTAATAGTACAATGCGCTTTTCTTCTTTATCAATACAAAATACTGAATTATTGACTTCAACCTTGTTACTAAATTCTTTGAGAGATAACAATTGTCCTTGAAGCATAGAAACATGTAAAAAAAGTAATGTAATAATTGTTTTCAATTTTACCTCAGCTTAATAAATTGAATTAGAACTAACACCAAAAAAACTACATTTCTCAAAATCATTGTTACACCAAAATCGTTTTTTACAATATCGCCAAAGCATCCGCAGTCGTTCTCTAAACCAACCACCGCTCCGTAAACGCTAAACAGAAAAAAGAATAGGAACAGAATTGTTACTGCAATTAATGTTTCTTTTATTCTTATTCTTAAAAGTAGCATAACTCCCAGTGTTATTTCTAAT
>JAGVBL010000317.1 GCA_020059785.1 Ignavibacteriales bacterium
CCGCCGGCGGAAATGACATCGGTTTTGAAAATGTGTTTGCAAGAAGTATAGAAGGTCTTGGAAACGAAGGAGATGTTTTAATTGCAATTTCCACAAGCGGTAATTCAGGAAATATTATTAAAGCGGTTGATAAAGCCCGCGAAAAAAAGATGATGGTGATTGCTTTTCTTGGCGGATCCGGTGGTAAACTAAAAGATAAAGTTGATCTTCCAATTGTTATACCCTCTTCAAATGTTCAGAGAATACAGGAAGGACATATAACTATTGCTCATATAATATGTGAACAGGTTGAAAAAGAATTATTCCTGTAATTTTTCTCTCATCAGATTGTTATTTAAAACTGATGTTGTGGTAACTGTATAACAAATTGAATAGATAAAATGGCTATTCCAACCTCAAGGACAAAGGAAGCCGCAGAAATTATAATTGAAGAAGAATTATGTAATGGATGCGGTCTTTGTGTCACCGTTTGTAAAGATTTCAGTCTTGCTATCGAAAACAAAAAAGTAATCAAAACCACGAAACCTCTCTTC
Organism: Ignavibacteriales bacterium; assembly: GCA_020059785.1. Taxonomy (GTDB): domain Bacteria; phylum Bacteroidota; class Ignavibacteria; order Ignavibacteriales; family Melioribacteraceae; genus DSXH01. The sequence goes on from JAGVBL010000317.1 coordinate 534, forward strand.
GGTTGTTTAGCATGTGGACATTGCATGGCTATTTGTCCTACTGGCGCAATTACAATTAGTGGAAGAACTCTTACATCCAACGACTTATTCGAAATTCCTGATAGAAAAAGTATTGCAAACTATGAACAGATTTTAGCACTGTTTCAACGACGAAGAAGTATAAGAGAATTTAAGAATAAGAATGTTGAGCCTGATCTGATCGAAAAAATATTAGCAGCGGCAAAAACATGTCCAATGGGTCTGCCCCCTTCCGATGTTAATGTTCTCGTTCTGAATGGAAAGGAAGCAACAGGAAAATTTGCAAAGGATTTTTCCGCTTATCTTAAAAGTTTACGATTCATGACAAACAAATTCTTTTTAGCCCTTATGCGTCCTTTCTGGGGAAAGGAGAATGACGAACTATTCAAAAATTTTATTAATCCCCTCTTCTATGCTTACATAGATGAAATGGATAGGGGGAACAACTATATACTTTATGATGCACCGCTGGCAATTTATTTTTACGGCTCACCTTATTCCGATCCGGCAGATCCTGTTATTACCGCTACTTATGCTATGATCGCTGCTGAATCCCTCGGACTTGGAACATGTATGATTGGCGGAATTCACCCTTTTATTCAAAGCGGTAAGAGAGCAAGAAAATTCAGAGAATCTCACGGCATAAAATTTAAAAGTAAGGAAGGACTATTTGTAATAATCGGTTATCCTGCTGTTAAATATCAAAAAGGAATAAACAGGACTTTTGCTTCGATAGAATGGAAAAACTAAGTTTATCTGACCAAATTCTATTCTGCTCATTATCAAAGACTGTTACCAAGTAAAAAAATTCCATGTTTATTAAGACCATTGATCACCGATTCCCCATATCTTTAAACTAGTACATACTTAATAGTATTGACTTTTATTTCAAATCTTATATTTTGCAATTAGTTCTTGATATAATACCAGGAGTTATATGAGAGCAAAATCTTTTATTCCTCTTCTTTTTGTAGCTTTAATCACCTACACTTGCAATAAAGAACAAAGTCCTTTAGAACCGCAAGAAGAACAAACACAAATATTTACTTCTGAAGAAAAAGCAATTTTAAACGAACTCGGTCTTTATGTAACTCCATGTACATCAGCTCTTCCTAATGCAGACCCGTCCGAATTAAAAGTTCTTGATGAACTGGCAAATGCAAGAATTCTTGGACTTGGAGAAGCAACGCATGGCACAAAGGAATTTTTTCAAATGAAGCATAGAATCTTTAAGTATATGGTTGAGAAACACGGTTTCAAAATTTTTGGATTCGAAGCTGATATGGGAGAATGTATTTATATCGATCGGTTTATATGTAATAATGAAGGGACAATAGACGGTGTAATGAATAAAATGCATTTCTGGACCTGGAAGACGCAGGAGGTCAAAGAATTAATTTTGTGGATGAGGGATTATAATCGTAATAAAGCCCCGGCTGATAAAATCCATTTGCTGGGTGTTGATTGTCAAGCTAAGACTTACAATAAGGACCTGATTCTTGAATACCTTGGCAGATTTGATTCAAGCTATCCGCAATACTTAGTGTTAATTCTTTATGAAATAAATGCAATGGATTTTACCGCTATCAAAACCTATTCTTACGATCAAGTTAACCAATTAAAAACAAGATGTGATTCAGTTATAAATTATTTTTCAGAAAATAGAGATCGTTTAATTGCCCGGTCCGGAGAATTCGAATATAATCTGATACAAAGATTAACTCTCCAGACAAAGCAGATCATCGATGTTTATGCAAGTACCGGTTATAATTATCGCGATAAATATATGGCAGAGAATTCGGTATGGCTCAGTAATTCGATAATGGGAGAAACCAAGGTTGTACTTTGGGCTCATAATGGACATGTTGGGAAATCCTTTTCTTCAGAGGTTTATGGCGGATCGCAAGGATATCATATTTCACAATTGGTAGGAAATTTATATAAAGTAATTGGTTTTTCGTTTTGTACCGGGAATCTTAGAGCCTTTGGTTATAATATGACAACGGGTTCGTACACTGGTTTGATGAATCATGTTATTACTGGTGAACCATTACGTGAGTCAACAAATTTTATGTTTTATTATACAGTCCCAAGTTCTTTTATTCTAGTAATTGACAGAACAAAATCTTCAAATCTTCTTTATGGCTGGTTAAATACAAGCCGAAAATTCCTTTCGATCGGGGCTGTATTTTCCATCAATAATTATTCTAATTACTTTGTTAACTATAATCTATCAAATACTTTCGATGCACTAATACACTTTAGAACTACATGGAGTTCTACTCCAATATAAGCACTAATAGAGCTGATATATTTCGGCTCTATTCCTTTAATTTCCTATCCAAAAATTTTTTATTTTAGCACCTGTTATTAATAAAATTAGGTGTAATACAATGACAGCAAATTTTGACATGATAAAGGGAGTTTACTCACAAATAAGAAAAAAAATTGAAAATGCGCGTAGAGTTGTGGGACGACCAATGACTTACGCAGAAAAAGTTTTGTATGCACATCTATGGGAACCGGCTAAATCACCAATGCAAAGAGCTAAAGACTTTGCAGATTTTAAATTAGACCGGGTAGCTATGCAGGATGCTACAGCTCAAATGGCATTATTACAATTTATGCATGCCGGAAGAAAGACTTCCGCAGTACCAGCTACTGCTCATGCAGATCATCTTATAGTTGCACAGAGCGGTTCCGAAGAAGATTTAGCAAGAGCAATTGAAGAAAATAAAGAAGTTTATGAATTCCTCGAAAGCATCTGTAAGAAATATGGTGTTGGATTCTGGAAACCGGGTGCGGGGATTATTCATCAGGTTATTTTAGAAAACTACGCATTCCCCGGTGGTATGATGATTGGTTCCGATTCTCACACTCCAAATGCCGGCGGATTAGGAATGATAGCAATTGGTGTCGGCGGTGCAGATGTTGTTGATGTTATGGCCGGAATGCCATGGGAATTGAAATGGCCGAAGCTTATTGGTGTTAAATTAACCGGAAGACTTTCCGGCTGGACTTCACCTAAAGATGTTATTCTTAAAGTTGCCGGATTACTTACAGTTAAAGGTGGAACTGGTGCAATTGTTGAATATTTCGGCGAAGGCGCTAAATCGATTTCGTGTACCGGTAAAGGAACAATTTGTAATATGGGCGCAGAGATTGGTGCAACAACTTCTATTTTTGCTTTCGATGAAAGTATGTCCCGCTACTTAAGAAAAACAGACCGTGCTGATGTAGCTGACCTTGCAGAAAAATTAGCTGAAGTTCTTAAAGCCGATGACGAAGTTTATGCAAACCCTGAACTCTACTTTGATCAGTTAATCGAAATAAATCTTAATGAATTAGAACCTCACATTAACGGTCCTTTCACTCCTGATCTCGCTCATCCGGTATCTAAAATGAAAGAAGCGGTTGAACAGAACAATTATCCTGATAAAATTAGCGTTGCATTAATTGGAAGTTGTACAAATTCAAGCTATGAAGATATTGATCGTTCAGCAAACATTGCACGTCAGGCACTTTCAAAAGGTTTGAAAGCAAAGACTCAATTTACAATTACACCCGGCTCCGAACAGGTTCGTGCAACAATCCAGCGTGATGGTCAGTTGCAGACTCTTACAGAATTCGGCGGACAAGTTCTTGCCAACGCATGCGGTCCATGTATTGGTATGTGGAATCGAATGGATATCAAAACCGGTGAACGGAACACAATTATCAATTCATTCAACAGAAATTTTGCAAAGAGAAATGATAACAATCCCGAAACGTTATCTTTCGTTGCAAGTCCGGAGATTGTTACGGCACTTGCTATTTCCGGATCATTATCATTCAATCCAGAAACTGATTATCTTGTAAATGAAAACGGTGAGCAAGTTAAACTCGATCCTCCATACGGTGACGAACTTCCATTAAGAGGATTTGAAAAAGACACAAAAGGATTTCTTGCCCCGGTAAAAGATGGATTTAAAACAGAAGTTAAAATTGATCCTGATAGTGAACGGCTACAATTTCTTGAGCCATTTAAACCGTGGGATGGAAAAGAGTATACTTCATTAGCATTACTTCTTAAAGTAAAAGGTAAATGTACAACAGACCATATTTCCCCCGCCGGTAGCTGGTTAAAATACCGCGGTCACCTTGATAACATTTCCAAGAATATGTTCCTTGGTGCTATCAATGCATTTACCGGTAATGCCGGTGAATCAAAGAATCAGTTGACTGAGTTTTATCAACCTGTTCACGAAGTTGCTCGTGAATACAAAGAACAGGGTATCGGCTGGATTGTAGTTGGTGACGAAAACTATGGCGAAGGTTCATCACGCGAACACGCTGCAATGGAACCGAGATTCCTAGGCGGTAAAGCAATAATAACAAAATCATTTGCACGTATTCACGAAACAAATCTTAAGAAACAAGGAATGCTTCCCTTAACATTTGTTGATTCCAACGACTACGATAAGATACTTGAAGACGATACGTTTGATTTAATCGGATTGAAAGAATTTGCGCCGGGCAGACAACTGAAACTTGTAGTGAAACACAGTGACGGCTCGTCTGATGAAATCTGGCTCAATCATTCATTCAATGCCGGACAGATAGAATGGTTCAAAGCCGGTGGCGCGCTAAATCTTATAGCGGCAAGTATGAAGAAGAAAAAAGTAAAAGGAAAGAAGAAAAGAAGTAAAGAAAAAAAGATTATCAAAAAGAAAATTATGAAGAAAAGTGCAAAGCCAAAGAAGAAAGCTGCTTCTAAAAAATTAGTAAAGAAAATAACACGCAAACCTGTTAAACAAACAGCTAAGAAAATTGTAAAGAAATCATCTGTTAAAAAGGTTGTTAAGAAAAAAGCGAAAAAAGTTATGAAGAAAGCCGGCAA
>JAGVBL010000305.1 GCA_020059785.1 Ignavibacteriales bacterium
CATATGAATAATCTGTCCACCTACAAATATTGACTATAGTTTTGTTAAATGATGTACTTCAATTTCATACAAACCCGCAATTTTCCCAAAACAATTTTTAAAATGTGTTGAATTCATATGAGCATCAAGGTCCTCTTTGCTTTCCCAATTTTCATATACAAAAAGTATTGACGGATCATCTTTATCCTGATAAAAGATGTAATCGATACAACCTTTTTCTTTATAAGTAGGTTCAACCATTTTGAGAAGTTCACCCTGGGTAAACAATATAGAATCCTTGTTTAATTTGAACTTGGCAATGATTGTTAAATACATTATTTGCTCCTCATTAAAAATGGATTACAATCGAAAATCTGGAATTTCTTAAATCATCGGTTTTACAATTGTGATAAATATTAGGTACTATTTCTTTATTTAGCATGCAACAAATCTTTTCCGGCAATATCAGCCCAGGAATAATATTGGAAAGTTTTGTTATCGGACATAGCAACAAATAATCCGCCCGGGAATTTATTGTTTAGTTTAACATTAACAACTTCGGAACCATCGCTATTGTTCGTCATTACATTAACAACTTTAACAAGTTTATGATTATGGGGATTAGCAGCTAATTCTTCTTCGGGATCTGCGGAAGTTCCCTCTCTAGAATAGATGCGGAACCGATTGGCTTTCTGATCGGAAACCAGAATATAACCGGTTTTATCATCAACCTCATAAATCGAGATACCTTCATTATCTTCGAGATAATCTGTTGTATAAATTATTCCTAATTCTTTATCGGCATCTTTAACATCAGGATCTGCATTGTACTTTCTTATTCCAAATTGTTCATCACTATAATAGACGTATCCCAATTTATCGTCAACAGCAATCGATTCAATTTCTTTTTTACCGCTATAGTTTCCGAATGCACGTACTTTAATTCCTGTAACCTTTCCGGTGCCATTATCTTTAATTAGATATTGCCAGAGATATCCAACAAGCGGACCGCTCTTTCTACTTACAATTGCATAAATAGCTCCATCGGATGCTCTTTTGTAAAGAGAAATTCCCATCGGACCTCTTTCTTTTTCACCGACAAATACTTCAATTCCACCATTGTCAATTTCTTTCATATCCGGAAGACTATAAATACGAATTTTATTTGACTCTCTTTCTGTAGCTACAGCAATATCAACCGGTTTACCGTTTAGGATTAGACCGTATTCAACATCAACATTATTCGGACGTTTTAGATTTCTAATGGTTTTTTCCTCTATAACTTTTCCATCCAGGTCAAACACATAAAGTGCACCGTCCGAGTCTTTATCGGTACCAATAATTAAACTTTTCGACGGGTCTTCGTAATTTATCCAGATTGCCGGATCATCTGTATCGTGTTTAACTGTATCCGAACTGAGTACCGGTTTAATAATACAAGTATGATTTGAACTATCATCTGTTTTATTCTGACAATTATTTAGCGAAACAATAATCATAAAAAATAGAACACCAAAAAAAAGATTTGCAAAAATTTTCTTCATTATAGGTCTCCTTTCAAAATATATAAGGTTCATATTCAATATTAACAAAAAGTAAAATCCTGACCACTATTATTAAAACAGCGGTCAGGTAAATTATTCAATAATCACAAAGAGTATTTAAGTCCGGCAAGCATCCACCAGGAATAGTATTCTCTTTGAGTAGGACGTTTTGGATCTCCAATATAATAACGTAAAGGTGCATTGGTAAGATTCATTAATTGAACATAAGCACTAAGTCCGCTAAATATTTCCTGATTAGCAGAAAAATCGACCTGTGTATGTGAATCATAATAGATATCATTATCACTATCAACACCAACAACATCAACAAACTTTTCTGCATAATTGATACTTAATTTAGCAGTGAAACCATACTTTTGATAGGTAATTGCAAAGTTGCCAACATTTCCGGATTGACCTGGAAGTTTACTCCCTTTATGACCGGATAAATCTGTACTCGATTTAGTATAAGTATAATTAAGATAAATTCCGAATCCGCTTAAAAATCCCGGTAGAAAGTTTAATTGCTGCTGCCAATCAAATTCAACTCCTAATAACTTTGCATCACCTCCATTAACCGGTTGAGTTACAAGCCATCCGTTATATTCACCACCGGACTGAGTATAAATTTTAGAATAAATTATATCGGATAATTGCTTATAAAAGAATCCGCCGGAAAGTACTCCTATACCCTGGAAGAAATGATCGGCTGTTAAATCAAATCCATAGGAAGTAGTAGGTTTAAGATCTTTGTTTCCCATAGAGATTTGATCTGCTTGATCATTAGCAATTCTATATGGTACCAGGTCATAATAATCGGGTCTTCCAATTCCTGTAGTAAAAGCTGCCCTTATATTAGTTGCATCACCTAATTGATATTTTGCACTAATCATTGGTAATAAATTACTATAAGATTCTTCTGTATTTATCTTGGTTGTTTTTACATACGCCCCTGCTGCATTATATTCAACCTGGTTAGCAATTATTTTATCGGTTGTAATTTCATTCCTGATACCGGTAACAATGGTTAGATTATTCATGTTTATAGATGTCATAGCATAAAAAGCAAGAACATTTTCGGTTGTTTCATAATTTCTTGCATCAGTATTATCTCTGTTAATATCTTCCTTAAATAAAGTGTATCTATTCGCCTTGAAATAGTTTTGAATTTTTGCCGGATCGGGAAGCGGACCGAAATTATAACTGCCGGCAAGGAAATCTTCAACTTTATAATCTCCTATAAATTGACTCATTAGTAAAGTGCTGGTAGGTGAATACTTTATATCCCAACCGTTTCTGAATTTATTTCTTGTATCGAACTTACCACCGAATTTAAGTTCAGATTGATAAGCACCAAGTGAATAAGGCAGCTTTAAGTTAACTGTTGTAGCAAATGCTCTATTCTTTGTAACATAGCTTTGCCATCTAACATCACTCATTTTAAATTTGGTTGCATCAAGCTCATAATTTGCACCTGGTTTTGTGATGGTCCACGTGGGAATGTCGGTATCGGTTAGATTAAGTAAATAATCGACCTTATCGAGTCCGGCAAATGTTGGTGCATAATACCAGTTCTGTTTTTCTTTTCCTTCGCTATAGGATAATGAATAATCTAAAGAAGCAAATCCCAAATCATGTTCGCCTTTTGCAAGAATACTTGTAATGGTTTGAGTTTGACTTCTATCTCTTTGAAGCCGCTCAAAGGTAGCACCCGTTGCAACCGTAGGCGAAGTATATTTACCTTTGCTTGGTCTGACTCTTAATTGTTGTCTAATTTCTGAATCCTCGAATTGAGTATAAATTGCTTTCAATGAAAGTTTATTCCCCTCACTTACTAGAAAATCGAAAGTGCCCGATAAACCTTGCCGGTCTCTTCGTAATGAATAATCGCGAACAACAATATCCTGTAATCCCCAAGTAATTTTTGTTTTATCTGTTAGCTCAATTGGTCCCCACGTTAATTCATTGTTATCAGAGCCACGATCTGTTCTTAAAAAACTTCCACTAATAACAATTCCAATATTTTTTGATTCACCTAATCGTGTTCCGTAAGTTACGTTAGCTTGATAAACACCCGGCATTGAAGAACCGGGATATCCTTTACCATGAAGGTTAACATAACCGCTTCCAACGGTTACATTCAAAACAGTTTTATCATAATCGAGTGCACTTTTAGTTACAAGGTTAACGGATCCGCCAATTGCATTTCCTTCCATATCAGGAGTTAAAGTTTTGGAAACTTCAATTGAAGCGAGCTGATCTGCCGGAACTACATCAATCATAACATTTCTTATCGCTCTTTCAGGCGAAGGGATTTCTTCACCGTTAACTTTCATTAGATTAAGGCGTGCTTGTGTTCCTCTCACTTGAACATAGCGACCTTCACCCTGATCTCTTTGGATTGAAATACCGGGAATTCTTTGAAGTACTTCGGCTGCATTAATATCCGGAAAACTTTGTATCTGCTCTTCTGCAACAACATTCATTATATTATCAGATGTTTTCTTGATATTCAGTGCTTTCGTTTGCCCTTGTAACATTCCGGTAATTTCGATCTCTTTCATTGCAACATCAATTGCTTTTAATCCAACATCCTGATTTACTGTATAACCCTGGGTGCCGACACTAATACTAATTGATTTAGTTTCATAACCCAGATAGCTTACTGTTATTTCATATTCACCTGGAGGAACATTAATGATCTTAAACAAACCGCTCCTGTCTGTCGCTGCACCGAAAGTTGTTCCCTTAATTATAACATTTGCCCCGGGCAGGTATTCTTTGGAAGATAAGTCAAAAATACGACCGGTAATTTGTCCATTTTTCTGGGCCGAAATTGTGTCCGGTAGAAATAATACTGTAACTAACACAATACAACTAAGAATTAAATGGGCTATTTTCCGCAAATTGTACGAAAAATTGTTTGCCATTTTCATCTCCTCATTGTTATTAAGTTTATTGATTGTTATTTGGAAAAACGAATCTTCTTTCACCTCCTTGTACTTCCGTACATTTAATAATTGTTAATAATTTATTTAGAATTTGCTTTATTCATATGGACATGATTACCGAAATAATATTGATTGTAAAATACCGTTAACGTTAATTCCCGTTTGTTAAACAATTATTAAGAATTTTTTCTGCTATTGGAAATTAATTTCACTCCTTAATTCTATTTATTACTATGTGATTATTTTTTCCGTTTGTATTGATAGAGGACTTTACCTTCCTTATTCACCATTGTTATAATCAGCTCATCATCATTTACAG
>JAGVBL010000368.1 GCA_020059785.1 Ignavibacteriales bacterium
AGTAAAATTTTTTAAAGAATAGCACGCGGATAAAACCTGATTTAAACGGATTTACGCAGATTTTTTATTTGAACAATTACTTTTGAGACAGCCTCTTTTTAGTTAGTTTAAAATTACTTCTGAATTTCTCGCCTAACATATAACCACAATTTTTTACGATCCGTACTGCTGATATTCATAAATTGTAGAAATAAATGGAATCAAAAGAGCAAAGAACAAAATAATTCCAATAACCATCAGGACTAACATTACTATAATAAGTATCTTAATTATTTTAAAGTATTTAGACTGCAATTCAAATCCCATGCGCATAGCCCGGGCATCATTTGTCATTCTGAATATTTCAAATTGTTCAGCGGCCTCACGGATTCTCATTCCGATGAATATGTATGGAATTCCGATGATTGCACCGATGATCGAAAGGCAATTGAGAGCGCCCATAATAATAACAAACATACCTACAAACTTCATATCCTTAATCATTTGCGTGAAGATCATCTGAAAGTATGTAGGAGGTTTGAAATTATCTTCCGGTTCCAGATTAATATTATCTAATTGATCCATAACCTCTCCTCGGGTTTTATTTATTCTTATGTTATTTAGAAACTATTATGTAAAAAATCTGTTTTTCTTTTATAGACCAAGAACCAAATTAATTTAACTGCTTATAACATGATTCATTTTTCCGCATTTCGGGCAGATCACTTCTTTTTTAGCAAACCCGGGAGGAATTTTCATTTTTAATCCGCAATCACATTTAATAAACGAATAATTATTGACTGCCATCATTATATCACCAAGATTTCTTTGATGTGCTTTTGCACTAATGGGAGTTGATCTTGTTATGGCGCTTGCAACCGGGACATGTGTAATTACCTTGGCTAATTCTGAGTCGGGAATAATCTTAGCCGTTGTTCTCTTAACATTCGAATATGCTTTTTGATAATCCTGATAATTATAATTACCCGCCATGCTTCTTAAAATTCTAATTCTTTCTGAAATAGGCGGATGTGTGCTTGTTAAATCTGAAATTTTCATTCCTTTCCGTTTCAACGGATTTATTATATACATTGGCGCTGTAACTTTATTTGCAGTAGGTAACTCTTCGCTTGATTGTGAGATTTTTTCCAATGCAGAAGCCAATCCTTCCGGATACCTTGTTAATCGTGTTGCAGAAGCATCTGCAAGATATTCGCGTTTTCTGGATATTGCAAAGTATAATAATCTTGCTAGTATCGGTGCAAGAATAGCAAATAGAATTGCAAATACAAAAATAATCAATTGAGCTTGTCCTCCGCCGGATGATTTATTATTATAACGTTTTGAGGAACCACCCGAATAAAAAAATCCGCGAAGAAAAAGATCCGAGATTAAAACAATTGCGCCAATCATTACTCCGGCAAAAGTTACAAAGCGAATATCTCTATTGGTAATGTGAGATACTTCATGAGCTACAACTCCCTGTAATTCATCCCTGTTCAATTTGGCAAGTAATCCGGCCGTAACAGCTATTGCACAGTTCTCGGGGCTATTTCCGGTTGCAAATGCATTTGGTGCTTCGGCATTTATAATATAAACTTTCGGCATTTTGGATAACCCGGCAGCAATTTTCATTTCTTCAACAACATTGAAAAGCTGCGAGTGAACTTCTGGAGTCACTTCTTTCGCATTACTTACTGAAAGAATAATCGAGCTACCGGCAAAATAACTCACCAAGGAAAGAGCCAGCCAAAGAATAGTAGCTAACAAAATACCTATTAACCCGCCCTCTGCGGCGCCAAAGTAAGCACTGCCGATTAGATAGCCGAGTGTTATTAAACATAATCCCATCATAACAAATAATATCTGCGATTTCCGTTGATTAGCTTTTATTAATTCCCACATAGTCCTTCCATATTATTCATTAAAAAGAATAAGACGTAGAATAGATAATATTAATTATCTGTATCGGATAGAATTTTAACATGTTTATCCTATCCACAAATTAAAAACGCACTTTTGGGACTTCTCTTTCTGTTTTGTTTTCTAACTCGAAGAATACTTCTTTAATAAAATTGAACATTCCGGCAATAATATTAGAAGGGAACATTTCGATTTTATTATTATAGAATAAAACCTGATCGTTATAACTTTGCCGCGAAAACGAAATTCTATTTTCAGTTGATGTTAGCTCCTCCTGTAAAGCAAGAAAATTTTGATTGGCTTTTAAGTCGGGGTAATTTTCAACCACAAGATTAAATTTTCCAAGCGCTTCAGAAAGCACACTCTCGGCACCGGCTTTTTCTGTAACAGTTTTTGCGCTTATTGCATGGCTTCTTGCATTTGTAATTGATTCGAGCGTTTCTCTTTCGTGATGCATATAACCTTTTACTGTTTCAATCAAATTCGGTATCAAATCATGACGTCGTTTTAACTGTACATCAATCTGCGACCAGGCATTCTTTACCTGATTTCTTAATCTAATGAGAGAGTTATAAATTGAGATCAGGTAAAAAACTATGACAGCAATAATTAATAGTATTATAATAAATGCCATTACAAACCTCCTTTTAGTTTTTCTTAAATTTGTATTCGAATATACTTTTCAACTGCTGAAATACCGGGTTGTTAGTATTCAAGTTACCGGCAAGTAATACTTTGTGAAGTTCGTTTTTATTAAACCACAGACCTTCACCCTTAACACATTTATCTAAAATGATTGTCTCGATGTAATCAGTCTTTATTTTATCCATCTTCTTCCGGCAAAGCGGGCATTTGATTTTTTTCTCATTGATATTAGCTTTTTTAGATAACGAAGCAATCACATTCTCTTTGTCTTTCGAACCTTCAAGCAGCAAATCAAGTTCGCCAGAATCTAACCAGATGCCTTCACATTGATGGCAATAATCAATTTCCACTTGATTTAGTTCAAGCACAATCATTGGTTCCTTGCAAACCGGACATTTCATTTATTCCCTCAAAAAATTTGATATTAGAATTTGCTTAAATACAACATATGTCTATCAGATCAAATTTGTTTCATTTGTGTTTATTTGTGAAATTCGTGGCAGAAACAAAGGGACACTAATGAACGCTGTTAAAACGAATTAACACAAACAACTATCCTTAAATTCTAAAACAAGTAAACATCATCAAGCTGCATGGAGCTGAAGGGATTTTCTCAAATGAGCCACCTTGATAGAACCCCAGCCCTAAATATTGCGAACCGTAATTAAGAGGACTCTCCAAAATTGTACGACAGACCCTTCTTCTCCAAAATTATATGTGCTAATAAATAAACTTTATGCAATCAATCAAGAATAGTTAAATACTCAGTTAAAAAATCTTGAGCCCATTGCATTTCGGCCGAAATCCAGAAAAGCTTGTTCGAAGATGTAAACACATAATGGGTTTGTCCCATACCAAATGTTCGATAAATGTTTCTTCCCGAAATATCGATATATGAGCTGTTTGTAAATACAGAATTATCAGGAGATATTTTTTCTGTCATTTTTTTATAATTATCAATTGCTGTTATTTCATTATCATAATAAGTTATATATATAATCGCATTTCCTTTAATTCCACTATAAAATCCAATTTCATTTTTTTCATTTGTAATAGAGTTAAAATGCAGCCGGTTAACAAAATTTTTTGCTTCGGAACCGGTAAGCTTCTTTATTAAATTTAATTCAAAATAGTATTCGGGAAATAATTCCGGATCTTTTGCACAGAAGGTTAATAAAACAAAGATTAAGAAAACGGATACTTGCTTTTTTCTCATTATTCCACGGTTTTAATTTTATTCAAAGAAAATATAAGAATATTTAGTTGTAATAACTCTTTAAGAATGTCAGTAATACGACTCAATAGAAATGTCAGTAAAAAGAAGTTGAAATTTAGGTTCTCAAAAA
>JAGVBL010000364.1 GCA_020059785.1 Ignavibacteriales bacterium
GAATTATGATGAACATTTCTACAATTTATAAACTTCGTCTCGTTTTCTTCGATTGTATTATTCCTAAAAATTTCAACTGGAATTTACAAATTATGGCTTATGCGTAACTTCAGTTAATTAGTTTTCTTTTCTTAATAAAACCTCATAACCAAATGTAAATATTTCTCTTACTAAAGGTAGATCAGGAAATTTTATTTTAGGAATTCCATACCGGTAACCATAAATAGGTCTGAATAAAAAAAGCTCCTTTTTAACCGGTATAAAATTTTTGCTCAAGCAATGATTCTCAAATTTTTTAATTACCATTCCAGTACTGTAGTGATGTTTAATCTCATCAACATAATTATCATTTTCAGAAAATATTCTGGCTATATTTTTTAATTGTCTTTTCGGCAGCAAGTGAATATATGGTAAATATTTCAAAAAGCTTTTGGCAATCTGCTGGTGTCCTGCAAACGGAGAATATTTAGGTGGAAAACTAAAATACAGATAACCTCCCGGTTTTAACAAGCGGTCAATGTTATCGAAGGCAGCATATTTGTTATTAACATGTTCAATCACTTCTCTCATAATAATAAGATCAAATTCTTTCCCAATTTTAGCCGGTAGATTTTGATCGGTAATATCACCCCGGATTATATTTAAGTTAGGATTTTTATTGAGAGCAATTTGAATTCTTTCCGGACTTAATTCAACACCCATGGCATCAATTCCAATTGAGCCAAGAATATCAATCAAGCCCCCTTCTGCACAACCAATTTCAAGAACTTTCAGTTTATGAAAATTTGGAATAAATCTTTGAAAGTAAGGTATAAGATATTTTTCAGTAAATTCCTTCTGCTCGTAGAAATGTTTTTCAGCCATATATTCCTGTCAATAATCAAACAAAATTTAGTGAAAGTTTTGATTGGAAAAAATTATTGTCCGATCTAAAAATTTTTAATAAAATCATTTGGAATCGGAGAAATTCTTGCATTTATTTGACAATAAAAATAAATTTTGTCCGCCTTTTTTGAAATTATGACTGAAAGTAGATCAGAAAAGAACATAACTGTAAATAGAAAAGCCCAGCACGAATATTTTATAATGCAAAGATTCGAAGCGGGGATTGCTCTGGTTGGTTCTGAAGTTAAATCTGCAAGACAGAGTAAAGTATCGTTAGTTGATAGTTATGCTGTAGTAGAAAACGGTGAAATCTGGTTATACAATACAAATATAGCAGTATATGATAAGGCAAGTATTAACAATCACGATCCGGTAAGAAAAAGAAAGTTACTCTTAAACCGGAATGAAATAAGGAAGTTGATCAAAGGAACATCAGAAAAAGGTAATACTCTTATTCCATTAAGAATGTATTTTAAAAATGGTAAAGTTAAAGTTGAGATAGCATTAGCAACTGGAAAGAAAAAATACGATAAGAGAGAAGATATTGCCAAAAGGGAAATAACACGTGAACTTCAGCGGAGGCTGAAATAATAATTGGAGTAATCTATTGAGTAAAAAACCAATCTTCCCCCCTGTTAATGAGCAGATGGATCTCATTAAGCGCGGTGCATTCGAAATTATCCCCGAAGATGAATTAGTTCAAAAACTTGAAAAATCTTACAAAGAAAATTATCCACTTAAAATAAAATTAGGTTGCGATCCAACCAGACCGGATTTGCATCTTGGTCATTCCGTAGTTTTACGTAAGCTGGCACAATTTCAAGATTTAGGACACGATGCAATATTAATAGTTGGAGATTTCACAGGAATGATAGGAGATCCTTCCGGTAGAAATTCTTCGCGTCCGCCATTATCATTTGAAGAAGCTCGTGAAAACGGTAAATCCTATTTTGAACAAGCATCTAAAATTCTTCATAAAGAAAAAACGCGTATCGTATATAATTCCGAATGGCTTGGCAAAATGTCCTTCGAAGATGTAATTAAGCTTGCATCAAAATATACTGTTGCCAGAATGCTCGAAAGGGATGATTTTACTAAACGGTATAAAGGTGGAATACCAATACTTATCCACGAGATTCTTTATCCGCTTGCACAAGCAATGGATTCGGTTGCAATAGAAAGTGATGTTGAATTAGGCGGAACCGACCAGAAATTTAATCTATTAGTCGGTAGGGATATTCAACGCGAGTTTGGAGCAAGTCCCCAGGTAATATTAACAATGCCATTATTAGTTGGGACAGACGGAGTGGAAAAAATGAGTAAATCGCTTGATAACTATATAGGCATTAACGAATCGCCAAAAGATATTTATGGTAAAACTTTATCAATTGCTGATGAATTGATTTACACATACTTTGAATTAACTACAAATGTAATGAACGAGGAGTTAGTTAATATCCGTCAATTGCTTGCAGATAAATCATTTAATCCGAGAGATCTTAAAAGAAAATTAGCAAGAACTCTGGTTACAATGTATCATTCAGAAGAAGCTGCAATAACTGCCGAGAATGAATTTGACACAATATTCATTAAGAAGGGACTTCCTGATACGGTACCGGAGATAAAAATTGAGGAAAGCAAAAAGAACATACTCGATTTAATTGTTCAAGTTGGGTTTGCTCCATCCAAAGCTGAAGCAAGACGTCTAGTTCAACAAGGCGGCGTAACAATTGATGGTGAGAAAATAAGCGATATTACTAAAGATGTTACATTTGAATCTGAGAAAATTCTAAAAGTAGGTAAACGGAATTTCATTAAATTACTTTGTTCATAAATATGGAGGAAACGAAAATTGTACGTTCCAACAAAAATCTTTTTCACAAAAGGAGTAGGAAAACATAAAGAATATCTTGCATCATTCGAATTAGCACTTCGAAGTGC
>JAGVBL010000427.1 GCA_020059785.1 Ignavibacteriales bacterium
ATAAATTTAATCTTAGGATTTTTCTTAGCACGTTCTATCATAATTTTTGAAGCACGGAATTCCTCCCTACGATGAACAATAGAAACTTCCTCTGCAAAACGTGTAAGATAAGTAGCTTCTTCCATTGCTGTATCTCCGCCTCCAACAACAAGAACTTTTAGACCCTTATAAAAGAATCCGTCGCATGTTGCACATGCAGAAACTCCATAACCCATAAATTCTTTTTCGCTATCGATGTTGAGTAATTTTGCAGAAGCACCGGTTGCAATGATCAATGAATCGGTAGTATAAACTTCGTTACCTGTTTTTACTGTGAAAGGACGTTTGGATAAATCAACTTCGTCAACAATTTTGAAAAAACATTTTGCACCGAATCTTTGTGCCTGTTTACGGATAACATCCATTAACTCAGGTCCCTGAATACCATGTTCGAATCCGGGGAAATTTTCCACTTCTGTTGTAATTGTTAGCTGTCCGCCCGGTTGTAATCCTTCGAATACAACAGGATTAAGATTTGCACGTGCGGTATAAAGTGCTGCGGTTAATCCAGCCGGACCTGAGCCAACAATAATTACTTTGTGATGGTTATCTGACATTTAATCTCCAAATTTTATATGCAATTTATTTTTTTCTTCAAATTAAGTAAAGGTTAGATGTTAAGGATGTATTAAAGATTCATAATAAATCCGGGTTTAAGATTTTTCTATTAGTGAGATATTGACTAATGATTTTTAAAAATCATCTTGAAAGTTGTAAAATTTTAAGGGCTCCGCGTGCTACAATAATGAATACAATAGCGCCGATTATAAGGTCAGGATAAAATGAATTTAATCAATGAACAAGTAAGCCGGCAACTATAACGCTGGAATTAATTATTATATCATTTGATGTAAAGATCATACTGGCTTGCATATGCGCTTCCTTACTTTTACTTTTTTGTAAAAGGTAAAGACAAATTACATTTGCAATCAAAGCAAAAATTGATACTAAAATCATTGTAAGAAAGTCCGGTACTTTTTCAAATCCAATAAACCTTCGAACCACTTCCATAAAGCCAAGAACTGCAAGAATTATCTGGAAGATACCGGCAGCTTTTGCAATATTTTTCTTAAGAGAAATGGTTCCGCCTACTGCAATTAATGCAAGTCCATAGACTATTCCATCTGCAAGCATATCAAGACTATCGGCAACAAGCCCCATGGAATTTGAAATAAATCCAGATACAATTTCGACAACAAAGAATAAAAGATTTATTGCAAGAACAGTCCATAAAATTTTTCTTTCTGAATTATAAGAATCTGAGAAATCGATATTTTTTGCTGGAGAAGTTGATATTACTGAAGTATCAAAATTAAGTGAATTTAATTCCGTAAAAATTTTTTCGTAACCATCCGAATGAACGACTGTAAGAATTCGTTTTGGAATATCAAACACCAGATTTTTTATTTCTGTGATTCCATCGAGCTTCATTCGGATTATCTGTTCTTCGGAAGGACAATCCATCTTTGCTATTTTGAATGTAGTTTTTTGCATTCTCGAAAGGATTAATTTTTTAACTATACATTAGAAATTGTGCGTTCCGTTTAATTCCGGTTAATTTGGCCCGCTTAACAGGACTTGTTTCGAATCGGCTCTTAAATTCTGTTTCATCATAATTTAGAATTTCATTTAGGTTGAGTTCTATTCCATTCAACGGCTCAAATTCCTTCTCTCCGGTTACAGTAGAAAATTTATGATTCCAAGGACATACATCCTGGCAGATATCGCAACCAAAGAGCCATTTATCGAATTGACCTTTAAGCTCTTTATCGATTTCGCCTTTATTCTCAATGGTTTGATATGAAATACATCGCTCGCCATTAACAACATATTCTTCTACAATTGCACCGGTAGGACATGCATCAATGCAAGCTCTGCAAGTTCCGCAGTGGTCCGGAATTATTTTACTATAATCAAAATTATAATTTGTAATTAGTGTGGCAAGAAATATCCAGCTCCCGATTTCTCTATTGATGACATTAGAATGTTTACCAAGCCAGCCGATTCCGGAACGAACCGCCCATGCTTTATCCATAACCGAACCTGTATCAACATAACTGATACATTTAAAATCCGGATCGATCTGCAGCAAATATTCCTCGAGCAATTCAAGTTTTTCCCACATAATTAAATGATAATCTTTACCCCAGGCATATCTGGAAATTTTTCCATACTCTTTTCTATTACCATGCTTATAATCGGTATAATAATTCATAGCAAGAGATATAACGCTTTTTGCTTCTGGTAGTACTTGAGTTACATCTTTACGCTTTTCGAAGTTACGGTTCATATAATCCATACCGGATTGGTAACCAAGATCCAGCCACTTTTGTAATTTCAGCGTTTCATCAATCAGAGGATCGGCTTTAGCAAATCCAATCAGTTCAAAACCAAGTTCTTTTGCTTTTTCAATCACTATTTGATTTGTAATTACCAACTATT
The DNA here is from genome assembly GCA_020059785.1 of Ignavibacteriales bacterium. Classification (GTDB taxonomy): domain Bacteria; phylum Bacteroidota; class Ignavibacteria; order Ignavibacteriales; family Melioribacteraceae; genus DSXH01. The sequence goes on from JAGVBL010000427.1 coordinate 2,482, forward strand.
ACCACTTCAATTCTTTTTTTGTAACCTTAACAAAGATTTGATCATTTATTACTTTCACTTCATAAGAATCCAAACCCTTTCTACCCGGTGCTAAATTACCGTCCAGCAGATTAAACTTCCAGCCATGAACCGGACATACTATTTTACCTTCTTCAATAAATCCTTCGTGCATAAGATGGGTTTTCTGATGGGGACAGATGTTACTTAACGCATAAACGTTTCCATCGACTTTGAAAAGAGCAATTTCTACATCATCAATAAAAAATCTTTTGCCGATTTTTTCTTTCAAGTCGTTATAATTACAGACTTTTGTAAACCCTTCGATTGAATGAATCATGGCAGTTCTGTATAAACATCCTTAATAAAAAATCCTTTATCATTCTTTGTTATTGTTGCTGCAACAACTTCAGGATCATGTTCAAAAAAGAGAATCCAGTTTTCATCAATAGCTTGCGGATACAAATCTTTTTTTTCCTGGAGCGTAACAAGCGGCTGTAAATCATAACCCATTATATAAGGTAGAGGAATATGGGAAGAAAACGGAAGAAGATCGCCGCAGTAAAGTAGTGTATTTGAGCCATCGGATATCTTTACCATTTGCTGAGCAAATGTATGTCCATTGATTATCTTAAAATCGAATTCTTCGTCAACTTTATAATTTTTATCGACAAGTTTCAAAAGCCCGTGTTCGAAAAGTGGTACAAATCTATTTTGAACAAAGCTTGCACGATCTCTATCTGATGGATTAACCGCCCACTCATAATGTTCTTTTTGAACATAATATTTCGCATTTGGAAATGCCGGTTCCCATTTACCATTTATAAGTGTAGTTGAACCACCGGTGTGGTCAAAGTGAAGATGGGTTAGTATTACATCCGTAATTTCATCCTTGCTGATATTTATTTTTTTTAATGAATCTAAAAGAGTATTTTCAATTTTATCGAAGCGGTAAATTGATTTGAATTTTTCATCCCAGAATTCTCCGATTCCCGTATCTATTAAAATTTTCCGTTTACCATTTTCTAATAATAATGAACGGGCACCGAGTGTAACTCTGTTCTGATCATCAGCCACATTAAATTTTTGCCAGAGTGGTTTGGGTATTATTCCAAACATTGCCCCGCCGTCAAGTCCAAATGTTACTGTGTTTATAGCAGTTAAATTATATTTTCCGATTTTCATTGTGCTTATTTAGTTTTTTATTGATAGATTTTACAGGGTTAATTTATGAACAAACATAATAAAATCATATGAAACGAAGAATTTTATTAACGTTAGTGTCAGTTTTTGCCGGTATAATTATAGCATTGAATGGTTGTTCAAATTACCGAAATACCGGCACTGAATATGAAACAGAACTAAAGGTAATGACGTTCAATATCAGGTATGGAACTGCGGATGATGGCGAAAACAGCTGGAAATACCGTAAAGATATTGTAATTGAAGTGATAAGAGAGGCGAACCCCGATTTGCTCTCTTTACAGGAAGCGCTTGATTTCCAGATTAGCGAAATCCTTGATGAATTACCCGGGTATTCATATCTTGGTGTTGGAAGAGACGACGGAAAAACCAAGGGAGAATTTTCAGCTGTTTTATATGCAAAGGATAGGTTTATTATTGATA
>JAGVBL010000214.1 GCA_020059785.1 Ignavibacteriales bacterium
CATTTCCATTGATAAAATTATCGGTTGCAGAAGTTTTGTATTGTTGTTCAATGTATAAGTGAAAAACATCTGATCAAGAATCATAGAGCCGACTGAATGATGCCAGTCGAAATAATCCCAGAGCATATCGGACTTATACCATGTATCACCATCACCATTAATCGCTTCGTCATACCATCGAACTGAAGATGGAATAATTCCTTCAGGTTTTCCTTTTGCAGTACTCATTGCTGCACTTAACCATGCTTCGGACCATTCATTAACAAGATTAACAAACCCGGGATTACGGGATGACCATGCAATATAACGAAGGGGTTTTAATGCACGCGTATTATAATCAACATCACGGTTACGGGGCGGGCGGTCATCTACCTCTGTTGCTCCAAACCAAGCCGATTTGAAAAATCTTCTTCCAAATTTATTTTTTTCAGACCATAAGTTTTCAAAGTAATCAGCCGTAAAGAGCAACCTTTTGAAATAAGTCGAATCATCATCAACGAAAATAAGTTCTGGAGTTGAGTCGGAAATAAATTCCGATGCATGCTCAACATCAATCGGAAATTTGGAATAGCCGTTGTATACTTTTGGACTTTTCCATACTTCATCGGCAAGTTTTTTCCAGCCCGAAATTGCATCTTTATTACCTGCTAATAAAAATGGCGACCACCATCTTAACAATTCAACATCATCACCAATTTTCCCTCCAAGTTCTCCGTTGGGAGCCTGTCTTGTGTTAACCCACCATTTAATTTCATTGCTTAATCTGCAAATTAATTCTCTTTGAAGTATAGACCAACGAGGTGCATCCGGTTCTGGAAGAAGGTTGTCGCAATAATCGGGCAAGTCAATCTTAGCGCCATTCAGCATAGCAAGGTTTTCATCATCGGGATATAATTTGAATAATTCTGCAAGATCTTTTTCTGCATATTCCTTTTCGTGTTTACCACCTCTTTCAAGATTTAAATCGTAACCGAGTTTTCCACGCATCCACAAAGCTCGCTCTCTGAATGGATTCTGTTTATCATAATCATGCTCTAATTGTGCATCCAGAAGACAAACAACTTGATGGAGTCTATCAAAAATTCCAAGTCCTGTCATCTGAGAAGCCCATTCCCATCCCATCATATTTAATATTCTGTCTGCTTCTGCAAACAAACCAGTCTGCTGATACGCATGCTGTATATAAGAATCTTTTGGATTTAGAATTGATTGTTCAAATAAATATTTCTCAAGATCTGTTAGGGATATTTTTGATTTATACTTTCCGGCTTCAATAATTAATTTCTCAATTCGAATATGAAGATCTGTCTTTGGTTCTTCAAAAGGAATAATTGAAAATCCGAGAATGCGTACCGAGTCTTTTCCACCTGCTAGATTAAATGAAAAATTATTTTGGTCAATATTTACAATTGAATGATAAACTCTGTAAAGCTTAACAGGTTGGTCTTCACCATCTTCTCCGGCTTTAATACGGAACCAATTAATCGGAGTTTCCTTGCCGTTCAATTTTAATCGAGCTGTGTTTGTATAATCATTACCGGTTTCAATCCAGAATGTAAACCACCACTTACCATTGGGAATATTAATTTTGAATTCAACTACTTTCGCTGTAACTCCGTCAATCGTTAAATCATTACGTAAGGTAGTACCAATCATTTTTGTTCTTTCGAAAGAGTATTCCGGTGCGATTATCCAGCCAAATCCTCTATCAGTATTGAAGATATCTTGCTGAGTTATTTTGATTGAATTCTGTAACTGTTTTGAATCAATTGGCCCAGCATCAAAACAAAATGGGATTTTTTGTAAATACTTTTCCTGTGATATTATATTACTATGTAAGAGAAAAAATATTTGAGCAATTAAGATCAAAAAATGTTTTACAAAATTTTTCATAGCATACCCGCAGATTCTTTATCAATATATAAATAGGCGCCTGGATGAGTCCGTAAAATTGAAGCGGGGCATTTAGTAGAAATCTCACCACGCAATGTATTTTTAACAGCCTCAGCTTTTCTTTTGCCGGGAACAATTACTGCAAGAAGGTTACCTGACATAAGAGCCGGAACAGTTAATGTTATAGCATTTGAAGGTACTTCATTAATGTTGTTGAAACATCCATCGTTTACCTGCTGCTCTTTACAGGGCTTATCAAGTTCTACAACCTTAACAAACTTCTCATCATTAAAGTCGGCAACCGGTGGATCATTAAATGCAATATGTCCGTTTTCTCCTATTCCCATGCATACTATATCAATCGGTTGTTCTTTTAGTAATTTCTCGTATCGTTCACACTCAATTTCAATGTTGCTGACCTGGGGATTAATGATATTGACTTTTTTGAAATTCACTTTTGAAAAAATATTTTGTTCAAGGTATTTACTGAAAAGTTGCGTAGAGTCTTTTGGAAGTCCTATATACTCATCCATATGAAATGCGGTAATACGCGACCAATCAATTTTACTATAGGCAGTTAATTCTTTTAGAAATTCATTTTGTGATGGCGCTGCTGCAAATATTATTCTTAATTCATCTTTGATTTCCAGAAGGTTAATTATCACATCCGACACATGTCTCGCAGAAATTTTTCCGAGTTCATTTCTATCACTTGCACAAATTACGTTTAATCTGTCGACATTAAATTTGTTCATCAATAAGTTTCCTGTATTTTTATTTGTTATTTGAAGTACTTAATACTCTGTTTTTATTGAGCAATTAATCAATTCTCATCTTGCTAATACTCTTGCTCATGCTCTTGTTCATGCTCATGCTCTTGCTCATAATCATGAAATAAAAGACAATGATATTTTTATTTCGAGTCTAGGAACAGTTCCATTTCAACCGCGGCAGTTAATACCGCACCTAATCCACGTGGATCGTTATTGAATCTTTCTCTCTTAAAATAGAAATCTAGGTCATTGCCAATTCCAGTTCCCCGTGTTATATCTTTTACTACACCATCTGCACTAATTTTACTTTTGAAGGCATTCCATGCGAGCATTAAATTCTTGTCATACGATTTTTTAATCCAGCCGTTCTTAATCCCTCTTGCAAGACCAATTATAAACATAGCAGTACAAGAGGTCTCTTCAAATGAATCTTTCCGGTCAAGAACCTGGTGCCACATTCCATCTTCATTTTGAAACTTTACTAATCCCTCCAAATGTTTAACGAATATTTTTTTAACGTCGTTATAATTTTTATGGTTTTGAGGAAGATTCGATAGGGCATCGGAAGTAGCCCAGATGATCCAACCGTTAGCTCTTCCCCAGTAGGCGACGGACTCTTCTTTCGAAAAATCGAACCAGGCATGTTTGTATAACTGTTTTTCTTTATCGAACAGATACTTATTGAAATTAATTACCTGTTTCGCGGCATCACCGTAAAGTTTCGGATTGTTATATAGCTTTGCAGCACGCACTAAAAAAGGTACTGACATAAAAAGGTCGTCCGCCCACACTGTCATTTTCTTTGGTTCCGGTCGGCAGAGTGTTCCGTC
>JAGVBL010000131.1 GCA_020059785.1 Ignavibacteriales bacterium
ATTGATGGAGAAAAGGTACCGGAAAATGAACTGGATAAATACGAATTAAAGGTTCAAACAAAGATTGATGAATATGACGATACATTGAAAGATTATAAAAAGAATAAGGATGAGTATAAAAAATTTGCAAGAGAATACTCGGTTAAGATGAAAGAGTATCGTGATAAAATGAAAGAGTTCCATAGAGAACATTATGATTGGGATTTTGATTTCGATAGTCATATAGACCTTGATATTTCGGAGCCGGATTTATCGGAATTAAGGGAAACAATGAAAGAATTACGGAAAGAGTTAAAAGAAAATCTTGCTGATGGTTCGATTCCGCCGGTTCATATACCCAAAACAAATATTCCTCCTATTCATATTCCTCCTGTTCCGCCTGTTCATATTGATAAAGAAGAATGGAGAGAATGGAGCGAGAACTTCGAAGATGAGATGGAAGAGTTTAAAAACAAAATGAAAGATCATAATCGGGACATGGAGAAGTTTAATGAGAACATGAAAGATTTTGGAAAGAATATGAAAAAGTTTGGTGTTGATGAGCTGGTTCTTTCCGAGAATAAAATGGAAGTGAATGGTAAATCTGTTTCAACTGAACTTCATAAAAAATATTTAAACCTCTATGAGAAACATACGGGAAAAAGATTGACGGTAATAATAAAATTAGAATAACTAATTAATGGAAATTTTTAGATAGACCTAAAGTTTTAAGTGACATAATTAGCGTGTCAGACTGAGCATATCCCGAGTTTATCGAAAGATGTCGAAGTCTGACACTAAGAAATTAATTATTCAGTACGGTAAGAGCTTCCTTTACAAGTTCTTCAATTGAAATATCCGGTTTCCTATCAGTAACGGAGCGGACAGAGCGTTCGGCAATTTTCTGATTATAACCAAGATTTACCAGAGCTGTAACAGCATCACCTCTTACACTTGATATACCGGAAGCAGCACCATCAACAGATTCGGCAAGCGATTCCACTTTATCACGCAATTCAACCATCATCCGTTCTGCAGTTTTTCTACCGATGCCGGGGACAGAAATCATCCGCGATATATTTCCGGTCTTTAATGCTTCTTTCAAATCCTCAATTTGAATACCCGATAAAATGCTCTGTGCTGTTTTGGGACCGATTCCACTTACACTAATTAGCAATTCAAACATTTCTTTCTCGGCAACAGTATAAAATCCGTAAAGATCGAGCGAGTCTTCTTTTACACTAAGATATGTGTAGAGAGAAACCTCGTCCCTCTCGGCAATTTTTTCGAAAGTACTTATCGAAATATTTACAAGATACCCGACACCGCCAACATTAACAATAATTTTTGTCGGCTTTTTAGAAATTATTTTACCGCTTATATATCCAATCATATAATATTCTTATTTCTCAGATTTCTCGATACAAATTATTAGTTATAAATACTAAAAACAATTAGCTAAAATCTGATACCAATTCCAAGACTAATTCCACCAACATTAAAATTCCAACTATTTCCTTCAGATTCATTATAGCCAGTGCTAGTAACGTTTTGATAAGAAGAAGTGTTTGTATTCTTCCAGTAATTGAATGAATACCCAGTAGATATACTGTATTCAAGAACAAAAAGTATCGATTCCGACAAGTCGAGGTTCACACCAATGTTCCCGAGCAAGCCTAACCCATATGAAGTATTGATTGTCTCATAGTTATCTCGGTTTGGCTGAATCAATTTATTATTGTTTTCATACTTTTGTTTTGACCGATAATAACTTATATAAGGTCCGCCTCCAAAAAACAGCTTTAGTTTTGAAGATAATTGCGTGTATAACAAATATTGTCCGGTAAATCTTAATGAGTTCTGGAAATAATCAGAATCCCATTCGTAATCATAGGATGGGCTTGAAGTATTTCCCGATTTACTAGTTGAATTACTACTATTATAACCCAGGCTTAAATCAGCTGAAATTCGCCATGCTGATAAATTGCTATTATGAATGAGATAAGAAAAACTTATCGCATCCATCGGTTTGAATTGGAATTGGATTTCATTGCTGCTACTTTGGTTCTGTGCTAACGTTACCGTTGTTAAGATAAAAGCAAAAAGAATTAAAGAGGATCTTTTCATTGAGACTCCATAATATTTTAGAAATACAATATAAATATTATGGTTTTATTAAAATTAAACAGTGCAAATCTCAATGCACTATAATTTTATCCGGATTAGCGTCAACAAACTCTTTCCAGTTCTTACTTTTTCTTACCGGCGTTGTGATTTTGAATGCGTGGCAAATCGCGACAGCCAGGGCATCGCTTTCATCGAATTTAATTTTTGTTTTTCTAATAAAGAGAAGTTTTCCAATCATGTATTGTACTTGCTCTTTTGATGCTGCGCCGTTGCCAACAACGGCTTTCTTAATTTCTCTTGGTGAGTATTCTCTTATTTCAAGATCATTATGAATTGCAGCAAGAAGAGATACGCCGCGAGCATATCCAATTTTTAATGCCGATTGAACATTCTTTCCGTAAAATGATGTTTCTAAAGCAAATTCTTCCGGATGAAATTTCTTTATAAGCAAGTTAAGTTCGTCGTATACAATTCTAAGACGGGGTGCAAACTCTTTTGTTGAAGGAATTTTTATTATACCGGAGGATATGTGAGTCAATTCATTCCCTTCAAAATCTACAATACCATAACCTGTAAAAATTGTTCCGGGGTCAACGCCGAGTATTCGCATAATTAATCAACAAAATCCGCATTGGTAAATACATTCTGTACATCGTCACATTCTTCGAGCAATTCAATAAGTTTCATCATCTTTTCTGCATTATCACCATTTAGTGAAAGATGATTTTTAGCAACCCATTGTAATGATGCATTCTCAACATTATACTTTTTTTCAATAAGTATTTTCCTCACCAGTTCAAACGATTCCAGGGAAGTAGTAACCACAAAAAACTCTTCTTCTGTTTGTAAGTCTTCTGCACCGGCATCAAGTACAATTTCCATCATTTCATCTTCGGACTTACCATTTCTCTTTACTGTTATTACACCTTTTCGTTCAAACATCCATGCAACCGAACCGGTTTCACCCATGTTACCGTTTCCCTTACCAAAAATGTGACGTATTTCTGCTACTGTACGGTTCTTATTATCGGTAGCAACCTCAACTAAAAGAGCGGCTCCGCCCGGTCCGTATCCTTCATAAGTCAGTTCCGAAATTTGTGAGCCTTCAAGTTCTCCGGTCGCTTTTTTAATTGCGCGTTCGATGTTATCTGCCGGCATATTTGCAGCTTTAGCATTATCAATTGCAAGCCGTAACCTGGGATTTCCATCAGGATCGCCTCCGCCCTGACGAGCAGCTATTGTAATCTCTCTAATCAGCCGTGTAAATATTTTTCCGCGTTTAGCGTCCAGGGCGCCTTTCTTTCGTCTTATTGTTGCCCATTTGGAATGACCGGACATAATTATTCTCCCGGTTAGTTAATTCTGATTGTCTTTTATCTGTATATCCTTCAACCGTATTTGAGGGAATGCTTTTCCATCTTTATTAATAGATTCGATAGTGTACACAATATCTACCAAATTTTTTTCTTTATCAATACGACCGGCAAACCCACCAAGATTAAAACCAATTGCATCAAAAACTTTATCATTACCATTCTGCTTAAAACAAGTAACAATATGATTGGAGCCGACAATTCTTGGTGGATAAACTAACGAAACATTTTCGCTCATAAATACCGGGCGCATATTACCGGGTCCGAACGGTGCAAATTGATCCAGTATTCTAATAAACTTTGGTGAAATTTCTGAGAAAGCAAGTTTAGCATCAATATGAATTTCCGGAAGTAAATCACTCTCTTTCATATTTGTTTTAAGAATTGCATTGAAGCGTTTTTTAAACTCTTCAACTTTTTCTATTTCAACAGCAAGTCCGGCAGCGGCTTCGTGCCCGCCAAATTGCAACAACAAATCTTCACATCCCTGAAGTGCTTCATAAATATTAAATCCCGGAATACTTCTCGCCGAACCTTTAGCAACCCCATCAATTGTTGTTAGCATAACTGTCGGTTTGTGAAATTTTTCAACCAATCGCGAGGCAACAATTCCTATTACACCCGGATGCCAATCATTATCATGAAGAACTATACCTAATTCAGTTTCAAGATTTATTACTGTTTCAACGATATCGATTGCATGAGAAAATGTTGCTTCATCAATTGTACGACGTTTTGAATTCTCATCTTCCAAAACCTGAGCTAACTCAACTGCTTTTTGCTGATCATTTGTAGTGAACAGTTCAACAGCGCGGTTTGCATCACCTAATCTTCCAACTGCATTTACTCGAGGGGCAATTGTAAATACAATTTGTCCCGCTGTTAAATTGCCCGGTTCCATTCGTGCAGATTTTATTAATGCTTCTATTCCGGGGCGAGGATTGGTATTTATAATGTCCAATCCTTCTTTAACAAGAACTCTGTTTTCATCAACAAGTGGAACTATATCTGCTGCACCGGCAAGAGCAACCAGGTCTAAATATTTTAACGCCATATTCTTCTTGCCTATTCTATCGCCAACTGCAGATGCAAGTTTAAAAGCAACACCGGCACCGGATAAATGTTTGAACGGATAATTACAACCGGGTTTAATAGGATCCAAAATTGCATGGGCTCTTGGTAATTCTTCTTTTGGCTGATGATGATCGCAGACAATTACATCAATTCCAAGTTTGTTGGCATGATCAATCTCTTCAACTGCAGTAATACCGCAATCAACAGAAATTATAAGATTTGTGTGCTGTTCTTTAATATAGTCTATACTCTGTATAGACATCCCATACCCTTCAGTCAATCTATTTGGAATATACGTTTCTACATTTGCACCAAGCTCCTTTAAAAAGAGATACATTAATGCGGCAGAACAGGTCCCGTCAACATCATAATCGCCATAGACGTAGATCTTTTCGTTATTAGTAAGTGCATTAATAACTCTAATTGATGCCTGATGCATTCCGTCCATTAAGAATGGATCGTGTATAGAAGTGAGTGACGGTCTGAAGAAGGACTTGGCTTCAAAGAAATTAGTAATATTTCTTTGGATTAGAATTGAAGCCAGAGCATGTGAAATGTTTAAGCTATCGGATAAAGCTAATACCAGCTTTTCATCCGGAGCTTGTTTGAGCTTCCATCGGGTTTTTGCCATATTTCAATTTATGGAAGAACACCGATGATGATTACGTGTCTGTAAGCCGAATTCTGTTCCCCGATAAAATCGGGGCGGCAGTTATTTATCTAGCCACGGCATTACTGCCGCGATCAAGCGGTCTACCCGAAGGTTATTCTTCCAGCAATGGAAGAAATCGAAGCGAACAACTTCGAACCGAAAAACCGGATATTAACCGGTCAAGTCGGAATCCCTTCTGCTCGACCTTGCACCAGGTGGGGTTTGCCCTGTCCCGCTTTAACGGGATCCCTTTAAGGGACCCCCGATGTTACCATCGGAGCGGTGAGCTCTTACCTCGCCTTTTCACCCTTACCCGGCTAATGCCGGGCGGTATGTTCTCTGTGGCACTTTCCGTGACTCAATACTTGCGTACTTGAGTCCC
>JAGVBL010000200.1 GCA_020059785.1 Ignavibacteriales bacterium
CAGTAAGATCACTGCCCGATAATGTAATTTTGTTTTTCTTATCATCTTCAAGATAAATACTTGCAACCCAAAGACCGGTCTTGGGATTATTTCCAAAATCAATTTCGCCAGTTAAACTAACTGATTGTAAATCAATTTTACTAAACGTTTCTGATTTGCTTCCGCCACTTTTTTCGGGTGCAAATTCCACAATAATTTTTTCAATCTTACTTTGTGCATCGCTAGCGGATAAATTAAAAGTTAATTTAATATTATTACTTAACTGTGCGGAGGTGGGCGAAAAGGAAAATGAATTTAAAACCGGGGCATTATTATCCTGTGAATACAAAAGAATGGGTGAAATAATAAATACTAGGGATAAAATGAAATATTTCATTTTATTCAGCCTTTCATGAAACTAAAAAAATACCCCTTTGTGCGCCCGTGAGAACTATCTATTTTAAATACCGGCCAATGAATCTGTTCTAAATGTAATGTTTCTATAAAATTATGTCAATGATTCTTATACCGAAAACAGAAAATATTACTCGTGTTGAGATTAATCACAAATTATTTGATGCAAAAAATCAATAAAAATAGAAGGAATTATAACTTTTTTGAATTATCCAGCCCTTATACTTAATGACGTTCCTTATTATTTTATTATGCTGGAAATAATCAGATTCTAATTACAGCATTCGGTTAATAGAACAAACATTTCAAAATTATCCCGGGAAATAATTCCGGATTGAAAAGATGCTAAATCCCGGTAATATTTTTCGCCAAAGAAAAAAATTTTTTGTATGTTCGAAATGAAATTAAACTTACTCTTCACTAATGAATGTTCTTTATGGGAAAAACAAATCCAAAAACTTTTGTTCTTGATACAAACGTAATTCTACACGATCCAACTTGTATTCATCATTTCCAGGAAAATAATATTATTATTCCGCTTGCGGTAATAGAAGAACTCGATCATTTTAAGCGCGGCAACCAGGTAATTAATTTAAATGCACGAGAATTTGCACGCACGCTCGATTCAATTACAGGAAATGAAATCTTTAATGGTGGCGTATCTCTGGGAAGAGGACGCGGCAAAGTAAGGATTGTTATTACCAAAGGTTTGTCTAAAGAAATTCATGATGTCTTTAGAGATGACAATGTTGATCACAGAGTTTTAAGTGCCGCACTCGATGCAAGTAAATCGAATAAGGAAAAACAAAAAATTATCCTGATAAGCAAAGATGTAAATCTCAGGATGAAAGCTAAAGCGCTTGGCATTCCAGCAGAAGATTACACAACAGACCGGGTTACAAACGTAGAAGAACTTTACAGCGGTAAAGAAGTACTTGAAGATTTTGACGATGATGTACTACAAAAATTATATCAAGCTCCATTCGAGGTACCGGCAAAACAAATTATCAAAAAAACTAAAACTGATGCTGTTCCAAATAAGTTCTATATTATGCGCAACAGCAACAGATCGGTTCTGTCTCTCCTTTCAAACGATCTTGAAAAATTTAAAAAAATTGATAAAGAAGTAGTTTATGGAATAAAACCGCGTAATGCCGAACAAACATTTGCGGTAAACTCTCTCTGTAATTCCGATATACCCCTTGTTTCTATGACGGGTAAAGCCGGAACGGGTAAAACTTTGCTGGCGCTTGCAAGTGCTTTACAGGTTAGAAAATTTTACAGACAGATTTATATTGCCCGACCAGTAGTGCCCTTAAGCAATAAAGATATTGGTTATTTGCCCGGTGATGTTGAGAGCAAACTTGCACCTTACATGCAGCCGCTATGGGATAACTTGAAAGTGATTCAGGATCAATTCCCGGAGACAGATAAAAATTATCAGCTTATCAATAATATGATTAAAGAAGAAAAACTGGTGATTGAACCGTTAAGTTATATACGCGGAAGAAGTCTGCAGAGAATTTATTTTATTGTTGATGAAGCACAGAACCTTACACCACACGAAATTAAAACAATAATTACTCGTGCTGGAGAAGGTGCTAAAATAGTTCTTACCGGTGATATTTATCAGATTGATCATCCGTACCTGGATTCTCAGTCAAACGGATTATCTTATTTGATTGAACATTTCAAAGGTCAGAAACTTTACGCACATGTAAATCTTGAAAAAGGTGAGAGGTCGGAATTAGCAGAATTAGCAAGTAACCTTTTATAATTTTGTTCACTCTTAATTCTTCATTCTTAATTCTTCACTTTTGCCGTTTGCTTCTTTAGATGGCACTCCCTAAGTTTTCGTAGGCAATCAAACATTATTTGGTTTATGCAGACACCTTATCAACCAACCTATTCACGCTCTACACAAAATTATTGTTTTTCATTCTCTGTGCTTCTCTTCAACTTATCAGTGAAACCCAATGAAATAAAAGATTACACAGAGATACACAGAGTATCAGTTAAGCTTTACAGAGAAAAATTATGAAAGATTTTTTATTCAAGCCGTTCGAAGAAATGACGGACAGCGATTATGAAACAGTTGGATTCAAATCCGGATTGGAAATTCATCAGCAATTATTAACAGATAAAAAATTGTTCTGCCGTTGTCCGGCGGCACAATACAGCACAAAATACCATGCAGAAATTTTACGGCACATGCGTCCTACACTTTCTGAATTAGGTGAATATGACGGCACCGCATTGATGGAATTCAAAACAAAGAAAGATATTATCTATAGAATTAATCGCGATACGGTTTGTACTTACGAGATGGATGATACTCCTCCATTTTTGATTAATGATGATGCATTAGATATTGCACTTCAATGCGGTTTATTATTTGATTGCTCAATTGTTGATGAATTACACATTGCACGTAAACAATATCTGGATGGAAGCATCCCAACCGGTTTCCAGCGCACTGCAATTTTTGCTCTCAACGGTAAAATTCCATACAAGAACAGAATGATTGATATCGTACAAATGTCTATTGAAGAAGATTCATGCCGCGAAGTATCAGATCAAGGACATACTCGTGTTTACCTTACAGACCGTCTTGGAATGCCGTTAATTGAAACGGTTACCGGACCAAACATGCGCACGCCATTTGAAGTTGCTGAAGTAGCAAAAATATGTGCAAAAGTTGTAAGAAGTACAAATAAAGTAAGACGTGGAATCGGAAGCGCCCGCGAAGACGTTAACGTAAGCGTTGAAGGCGGTACGCGCATCGAGATAAAGGGTGTTCCAAAGATTGGAAGAATTCCTCTTCTTACTTATAACGAAGCAATGCGTCAGTGGAATCTTCTTCGTTTGAAAGAAGAACTTAACAAAAGAGGAATTACTAAAGAAAGTTTTGAGGCAACATCGGCAGATATTACCAGATTGATTAAGAAGGCACACTATCAGCCGGTACGCAATGCAATTGAACAGGGGTTGAAAATTAAGTGTGTTACACTTAAAGGCTTTGGTGGATTACTAAACTGGCAAACGCAAACCGATACATATTTCTCAAAAGAAATCTCGGATCGTGTGCGCGTTATTGCATGCTTAACTAACATTCCAAATATTATTCATTCCGATAGCCGCGGAGATAATCTTCTTTCTGCTGAATGGCAGAATATTAAAAAGAATGTTGGCGCCACTGACAACGATACGCTGGTAATAGTATGGGGAAATGAGCAGGATACTGATACGGCTATAAAAGAAATTATGATTCGTGCTAAAGAAGCAACTATTGGCGTTCCTTCTGAAACGAGACAAGCATTAAGAGATGGAACTAACGGATTCGAAAGAATATTGCCCGGTGCCGATAGAATGTATCCCGATACTGATCTTCCTCCAACAAAAATTACTAACGACCGGCTTAATAGACTAAAAGAAAATCTGCCGGATAAATTCTGGACAAGTGAATCCTGGTACAATAAACTCGGGATTCCGCCTGATACAATTCCGGAATTATCGATCTCGAGATTTGCAAAACTTTTTAAATTGTTAGTGGACGAAATGGGAATAAACCCGACTCTTGCTGCAGTTGTACTTATTCAATTTCCTAAGCGATTGAAGAAAATGAAATTTGATACTTCGCTAATTACTACTGAAATGATGAAAGAAATCTTCCGGGCTTATAAAGACGGACTTTTAACGCGTGATGGAATTTTCATCGCAATGCAGAAATCAATTACAAAAGGGAAGTTTTATCCGGAGCTTCTTCCCAAACCCTTTACATCCAGAGAGATTGATGATCTATTAAATCAAACAAAAAAAGAAGTTGAGCAAATCAAATTATTGAACAAAGAAAAGAGAAATGAAATTCTACTAGGACTAACGATGAATAAAGTTAGAATGAATGTTGAAGGAAAAACTGTAGAAGAAAAAATTTTAAACATATCTTAGCGCTCTCTGCGTAATCTCCGCGTTCTCTGCGAGATAATCTTTCAAGATTTCCACGCAGAGCTCGCAGAGATTTCCGCAAAGTCCGCAGAGGGAAAAATGGCAGCTAGGATTAATAACCATTATTAAGGAGTGCGCTTATGAAAAAGATTATTTTCTTTTTATTGTTATCAAGCATTTTAATTGCACAGAACACGAACAGTTTTGTTGACGCTATAAAAAGTATAAATAATTTGAAAGTACGCGAGTTTTTAAAAAACGGTGCCGATCCAAATATCGCTCAGCCTGGAAAGGAAACACCTCTTATGGAAGCGGCAAGAAATGGAAAGAAAGAGCTTGTCACAATGCTGCTTGCTAAAGGTGCAAAGACAAATTTGAAAAACAACTGGGATGAAACTGCTCAATATCTTGCTCAACAG
>JAGVBL010000121.1 GCA_020059785.1 Ignavibacteriales bacterium
AAATTATCGATAAGAATTTCTTGACATTGATCAAAGACTGATGTAATTAAATCATTATGAAAAATATATAAACCATCATCAAAACTTGATACATATACATTGCCTTGATACTCTTTAACAAAATAAACAAAATTACCAAAATTAAACTGACCTACATTCTTGATATTATTAATATTGGATATATCAAAAACTAGTAATCCATATATGCCATTGGTAACATATAAATAATTGTTGCTTACATTAACATAAGACATGTAATCCTTCCCAGAATAAATTCTATTTTTTATTGATGGATTAGATTTGTTACTTACATCAATTACAAATAAACCACCATTTGTACAAGCCGCATAAATAACGTTGTCTTTGTAGTCTATTCCATAAGGATAGTATTGCAGATCAAGAGAGCCCGTTAACTGCGGCTTCATATAATCTGAAATATCATATACAAATAATTTATATTTTCCATCTGGAACCCAATTAGTTATATAAGCATAAGAGCCATCAATTAGAATTCTATTTCCAACAGCTTGAGCAATTTGTTTTAGAAGAACTGGTTTTGAAGGATTTGTAAGATCATAAACATATGTGCCGGTACCAGAAACTAAATAATAGATATTATCCCGAACGCGAATAATATAACTCCCACCTATAAGAGTGGAAAGGTATAAGGGATTCTTTGGATCTCGGATGTCGAATACTAAAACACCTTGATATTCAGTAAACATAAAACACAAATAGCCGGAGTTGATCACTTTGCTTACTTGCCGATCGAAGCTATTTAATGGAAAATTATTTGAGAATAAATTCACATACGTAGGATTTTGGGGATCCTTAATGTCATAAATAGAAACACCAGCATAAGAATAAGCAATTGTTATATAATGATCATAAAAATCAAATTCTCTCATGTAAGATGGGAATAAATAATTATAAATCATGTTATTGCTATCCAATCTATTATAAATTTCAAGGCCAGTATCTACATTCAATAGAAATAAGTTATTACCAACTATCTCAATATTTCTTGAATATCGCAAAATATTGTATTGTCCAATAATTAAAGGATTATTAATGTTGGATATATCGATAATTTTTACATAGGAATACGGGGCACTGGTGTATAGATAATCACCGTATAAAGTAAGCTGACGTTCTACAGAGATAGACAGTTTTGAGATAATTTGAATATTGTTAATGTTAGATATATTGAGAATATAAATACCATATTTTTGATCTGATATGATTACATTGTCTTTATAGAATACAATTTTCTCAGCCGAACTACATCGAGTAAAAGTCGTTTTTAATATGGGTATCGCTGGATTAGATATATCAAATATTCTTAATCCATTGTAGTTATTGCAGAAGAAAAGTTTATTATCTTTAACTTTTATGTCCTCTCCGCCTTCGCTTTGAAAACTAAAAATTTCATAGGGATTCTGAATATTTGAAATATTAATTACTACAAAACCATAATAGACATCTGAGACAAATACATAGTTATTATAAATATCCAAATCACGGGCAACAGATTTTGTTTTGCAACTACTTAAAATAGAAGGGTTTCGTACATCAGAGATATTTACAATTGTCAATCCAGCAGCACTATTTGCAATAAATGCAAACTCACCAAGAATTTTAATATTTCCAATTTGTGAAGGAGTTAATAGTTTGGATAGTAATACTGGTTTAGAATTATCTGTTATATCGAATATATACAAATAACAGCCACCGCCTACAAATGCTCTATTTTTATCGATTGCCATTCCGAAACTACGTGAGTCACCAACTCGTCCTAACAGTTTAACATTCTCTGATACATATTGACCAAGTAAATTAGTAAAATAGAAAAGCATAATACTTGCAACGAGCAATATTATTTTTTGGTATTTCAAGAGCTCTCCAATGGAAGAAGAATTGAATAAAGTACCTTTTGAATTAATATTCCTATCTAAATAGCAATATAACGACGTTGCCGATAAGCGGCGCCCCAGCACAAGAATGCCGAATAACTGCAACTACTTTTTATTTATAAAAATATTTTTTAGAACTAACTACCTCAAAGAGCAACTTATTATTATAACGAACCCACAAAACTAAAATAATTCCGCAATGAAAAACGGCGTCCGTCTTGATTGGCTGGTTATACCGGATTTTAGCTTAAATAATGGCACAAAAAAACGTGCTTGTTTGTGTGCTAATTATTGCGCATATTTTGGACGCGATTTTAGAATTGGAGATAATATGCCAACAGTTCAAGAACAAAATAAAAAAGAACGATTGAGTTTTTTCGTTAATTCTGAATTATCGAATAAGGTCAATAGAATTTCAAAACAAACCAATTTACCAGTAAGTGAAATAGCTAGAAAAGCTTTACAAAATTTCATTGACCAAGTTGAGAAAGAGAAAATAGAAACTGAACTTGAAGATGGATATAAAGCCAATTACGACTATTACCTAAAAGCACAAGAAGAATGGAAATATGCAGATAAAGAATGATACGAGAATTATTTTTCCATTACTTCGAGGTGATGTCTATCTTGTCAATTTAGATCCAATTATTGGTAAAGAAATTGGAAAAGCTAGACCAGCAGTTATAATACAAAATGATATTGGAAATAAATTTAGTCCGGTTACGATCATTGCACCTATTTCGAGTGTAAAAGAAATTACTAAACCCTTGCCAATTATGATATTTCTTGAAAAAGGCGAAGGTGGATTAAATGAAGAAAGTTATGTCGATTGCGGACAAATTAGAACAATTGATAAAAACGAGAGACTTATTAATAAATTTGGCTCATTGAATAAATCTAGAATGAGCGAAATAGACAAAGCATTAAAAATTTCTCTTTCTCTTCAATAATTCAAAGAACAAAATTTCTAAATCTTCCGGTATAACGACGTTGTCTATAGAAAAGAAAGTCAAGTAAAAACAGTTTACCCTTGGAATTTATTTATCCCACATTACTGACTTCGGTCTCACAGACAACACTT
>JAGVBL010000354.1 GCA_020059785.1 Ignavibacteriales bacterium
AGCAAAAGAACATCAGAAGAGAGCCGGAGATTTTTTACACGAATTAATTAGAATAAACGAAAAAATAGCAGAGGAGGAAAATAATAAAAGCAGATCCGAAGCAAGTTTTTCCGAAACATTAATTTTAATTTTTGTTTTTGGTTCAGTAGTATTGTCATCGTTTATAGGATTGTTTATAGCAAACTATCTATCCAAAAATATAAAACAATTATTAGAGCGGATGGAAAGTTTGTCCGGTTTATGTATTGCAAACTTAGCAAAAGGAAGTGAGCAACTTGCCAACGGTGATCTGAATATAAAAATTGTGACGGGTACAAAACATTTAGAAGTAGATTCAAAAGATGAGATAGGACAACTTGCAGAAAATATGAATAGGGTAATAACAAATACTCGGGGAACGGTTTCATCGGTTGAAAAAGCTGTAAAAGCAGTAAAAGATACAGTAAGTGAAATTCATCAAATTGTGGATGCTTCATTAAACGGGCAATTAAAAACAAGAGGCAATGCAAGTAAATTTAATGGAAGCTACAAAGTACTGGTTGAAAACTTAAACAAAACATTAGAAGCGTTTGCAGAGCCAATAAACGAGCAGAGCGAAGTATTATCGAAAATGGCTGAGGGAGACATAACAGTTAGAATGATTGGAGATTATAAGGGAGACTTTTTAGAGATCAAAAATAGTGTAAATAATTTAGCAGATTCATTTAATAATGCATTTGGTAAAGTAAGCGAGGCAGTTCAAGCCACAGCAAGTGCCAGCAGCGAGATTTCATCAAGCAGCGAACAGATGGCTGCCGGATCTCAGGAACAAAGCGCACAGGCATCCGAAGTTGCTTCAGCGGTAACACAAATGACCTCCACAATTCTCCAGACTACAAAGAATGCAACAACGGCAAGCGAAAATGCTAAGAACGCTAAATCCCAGGCAAAAGTTGGAGTTGAAAAGATAACCGAAGCTAAGAAAGGAATGAACGAAATTATAAGCTCAGCCCAAACGACCGGCAAAATAATTAGTTCGTTAGCAAACAAAACAGATCAGATTGGCGAGATAGCACAAGTAATTGATGATATAGCCGATCAAACAAACTTATTAGCATTGAACGCCGCCATAGAAGCAGCCCGCGCCGGAGAACAGGGACGAGGATTTGCAGTTGTTGCAGACGAAGTTAGAAAGCTTGCAGAAAGAACTACTAAAGCAACAAAAGAAATTGCAGAAACAATTAAAGCAATTCAAAAGGAAGCTAAAGAAGCAGACGACTCTATGAATGTAGCCGGAAAAGTAGTAACTCAGGGAATAGAGCTGAATGCAAGAGTAGAAGAAGTACTTGTAAAAATAAATGAGAGTGCTGAGAAAGTAGCGATGGAAATAGATCAGGTAGCAGCAGCAAGTGAAGAACAGTCAAGTGCAGCCGAACAGATTAGCAAGAACATCGAATCGATATCGGCTGTAACACATCAGTCGGCAAGTGGAACACAGCAGATAGCAAGAGCCGCCGAGGATTTGAACAGGTTAACGGAAAGGTTGCAGAATCTTGTAAGTCAGTTTAAGATAGATAATGAACAAAAAACAATAACGAAAGACCGCTCCAGCTACGGAGTAAGACAGAACGGAAAAATCGTTCACGTATAATTATCACTTAAAAAAGTGAATTCAAGAGCGGCGTAGTGCCGCTCTTTTTTTTTGATCACCTTCTAATTTTACATTAGATAAAACATATTGTAATTTGAAACAAGAGTTCTTTCGAATACAAATCTTTATTATTTTTGTTCTGCTATAATTAGTCAACTATAAAATTCATTTTTCGGAAAAGTAGATAATTTAGTAGTGGACGATCTAATACAGAATAATAAACTTACAATTATTGGAAAATTAACTGCCAGCTTACTGCACGAGGTTCGCAATCCATTATCGGCAATAAAACTGAACCTGGATTACATGAAAATGAGCGAGAAGGAACTTTCCGGCGAAATTGTAGAATCAATAAACTCCTCGCTCGAAGCATTCGATAGAATAAACCATATAATTGCCGATATACTCGACTTTACTAAAAAGACAAGCGCTTCTCTCAAAGGCACCTCAATTAATAAAATAACTGAAAGAGCATTAGAGATTATTTATTCAACCGCTGCTAAAAAGGGAATTTTAATAGAGAAGCATTTTGATGAAAATCTGCCCCCGATAAATGCAATTGAAAATAAACTCTTACAGGTAATAATTAATCTTATTAACAACGCAATCGAAGCATCCTCCAATAAAAGTAAAATTATAATAAGAACTGGATTGATTGAAAATTCAGACGTTCGTAAAATAAAATGGGAAGTTGAAGATTTTGGCTGCGGAATTAAACCGGGAGATGTTCAAAAAATTAAACAGGGATACTTTACAAGCAAATCCGAAGGATCAGGAGTTGGTTTGATGGTTTGTAAAAGTCTATTGGATGAAATGAAAGCCGAATTTCTTTTTGATTCAGTCTATGGTAAAGGTTCTAAATTTTATATTATATTCAAAGTGTAATTAGAGAATTGTCTATGGAACCGAAAATATTAATAATTGACGATGATGAACTTGTAGCTACTTCCCTTAAAAAAGTCCTGATAAAACAGAATTATAATGTTCAGACGTGTCTTAATGCCGATGAAGCCAATAATATAACAGCAGAATTTCAGCCCGATATTATTCTTCTTGATATTTACCTTACAACTCACAATGGAATCGACATTCTGAAAATTCTTAAAAAGAATTTTAGAGAAATTCCTGTTATAATGATTACCGGATACGCCGATGTAAAAATGGCGGTAACTTCAATAAAGTCTGGTGCGTTCGATTTTCTTCTAAAACCAATCGATATTGAACAACTCTCTATAGTATTGGATAAAGCATTGGAGAATGTACGGCTTAAATCCGAAGTGAACAGGTTAAATACGATTCTTGAAACGGATGAATTAACCAAAGAGTTTTTTGGTAAGAGCTCAAAAATCCAGAAACTTCTTGCCTCAGTTGAAAAACTTTCAAAGAGCAGTGATACAACAATATTGCTGGAAGGTGAAAGCGGAACAGGTAAAGAAGTATTTGCAAAATATATCCATCAGCAAAGTCCGAGAAGCTCAGCTCCATTTATTACAATCAACTGTGCAACAATTCCACGCGACCTTGCTGAAAGCGAATTGTTTGGGCATGAAAAAGGCGCTTTTACTGGTGCTTCACAAAAAACTAAATTAGGCAAATTCGAACTTGCAAACGGAGGAACTCTTCTTTTAGATGAAATAGGCGAACTAAGTCTTGATATGCAGGTTAAACTTCTTAGAGTATTACAGGAAAGAAAGTTTTATCGGCTCGGCGGAGAAAAAGAAATATCTGTAAATGTTAGGGTATTGGCTGCTACAAATAGAAATCTTGAAGATGAAATTGAAAAAGGTAATTTCCGGGAGGATCTTTATTACAGATTGAATGTTGCTAGAATATTAATTCCTCCGCTTAGAGATAGAAAAGATGATATACCATATATTGCATACTCACTTCTTAAAGAATTTTCTCAAAAGTTTGGAAAGGAAATTCATTCAATAGATTCCGGTGCTGTCGATCTGCTAAAGAATTACTTCTGGAAGGGAAATGTTAGGGAATTAAGAAATGTTATTGAACGGGTAGTCTTATTGTGCGAGGAAGATGAACTGAAAGAGCATCATTTTTCTAATCTTCTTGATACAAAGAATTCTGATAAAGCTTCTGATGATAAATTTATCCTTAGCATTCCATCAAGCGGTATAAAAATAGATGTGGTTCTAAAAAGTCTGATACTTAAAACACTTCAAATAACCAACGGGAACCAGGTAAAAGCCGCTAAAATACTTGGTTTATCACGTAGTAAACTCCGATATCGAATGGAACAACTGGGTATAGAAGTAACGCGACAGATTAATTAATCCCTGTTTTCAGTTCATTTTACTGCTTTTAAAAAATTATTAATCTCCCTAAACATTTTAAAACTCTTTACGATAATACTATAGAGATAATTGTTGTTGAAGAGAGGCCCAAATAATTTACCCTAAAGCCCGCATAAGCCCTTCAAAAAAGACCATGCCCCAAGCATGGTCTTCCTTTTTTAATCCAAAGTAAAAACTCCAAGATGTTTTTGTCTTATGAAATGGCTGCTTAGAATAATTGTGTAGAGAAAAAAAATAACAAGCTTAAGAAAGAATCTTATTCCTGATTAGTGATTTTTCTTAAGAGCTTTGTTAAGAACTTTTATCAGGTCCTCGCGATCGAATGGCTTATGTAAGTAGTAATTGAATCCCTCGCTCAAGAGATATTTTTCATCTTTCAATAATGCATAACCTGTTAATGCGATAAGCGGAATCAATTCATAACCGGCCATGTTTCTTATTTCTTTAGCTAAATCAATTCCACTTGGACCTTTTCCTAAATTAATATCGATCAGTACTGCATCGTATTTACCGGTCCGTAATTTATATAATGCCTGATCGTAGTTGTTAGCACTTTCAACTGTGCATATATTTCTCAGGAATAGATTAACAAGTTCGGAATTAAGTAAATTATCTTCGATACTTAGAATGCTTGGAATTGCTTCGGTTTTTTTAACATTGCTTTTTTTAATTACCGGCTCAATAGCTTTCGGTTCGGAACCGGGTTTAACCGTAATGGTAAGATCGGAATTGAACATATTTTTTCTTAAACCCGGAAGAATAATGCTGAAAACAGAGCCCTGATTCAGATTACTTTTAACATTTATATCACCTCTCATAAGCTTTATCATCTTTTTCGCAACAGAAAGTCCTAATCCGCTTCCTTCAAAATTTCTTCTAATCCCTTCGCTTAACTGACGGAACTCTCTAAAAATTTTTGTTTGATCTTCATCGCAAATCCCTATTCCGGTATCAATTACTTTTACAACAGCTTGAGGATTTCCCTGGTCGTCTTCCTTACTGGTGACTTGAATTTTAACTCCTCCAACGTTGGTAAACTTAATAGCGTTATCGGTTATGTGCATAAGGATTTGCTTAAATAAATTTTCGTCCCCAACAGCACATATTTCATCATCAATTACTTCTATATCAAACGTTAAATTTTTCTCGGTTGCATACTTGTCGTAATTGGTAAGAAAATATTTTGTATATGTACTGAGATTAAATTCAGTAAGACTGATTGGATAATTGCCCGATTCAATTTCTGCGAGGTTGAGCACTGAATTTAGTGTAACCAATAATCGTTTGCTCGATTTTAATATTTTGTCTGTAATCTGAACATGATCCGTATCTATCAATTCATCACGTAATAAACTTGAAAACCCTATTATTCCTGTAAGCGGTGTCCTCAATTCGTGACTCATATTGGAAAGGAGGTTAAACTTAAGTTTATTAGCTTCTTCAGCACAATCGAGTGCCCGTTTTAATTCGAGCTCAATTTCTTTTTTAAATGTTAAATCGTCCTTTAAAATTAGGAAGTGGCTAATAGAACCGTTTTCATCCTTAATAGGTGATATAAAAACCGATTCCCAGTATTCATCGCCGGATTTCTTTTTATTTCTAATTTCTCCCCGCCAGTTATACCCTTGTTTAACCAGATTCCAGATTTCATTTTCCTGAATATCAGATACTTCTTCGTGATCAAGTAATTCTATTTTTTTCCCGAAGACCTCTTCGAAATAATAGCCTGTAATTTCTGTGAATTTTGTGTTGGTATATTCAATCAATCCATCCGGGTTGGTAAGTATTACCATTGATGTAGAATTTTCAATAACGTAAGAAAGTTTTTGAATATGCTGTTGCAAAGATTTTTTATCAGTAATATCGCGGAAAGATAGGAAGGTAAATGTATTTCCGGGTATTTTTTCGGAATGAACTACAACCTGAACATCAAACTCTTTGGAATTATGCTTTAAGCCCTTCGATTCAAAAAAGTGCGATGTAGTATTTTCTATAAGAAAATTTCCGAGCTTTCTATTAAAATCTTTCCTGTGAGAGGGGGAAATAAAATCGCTAATATTCCGGTTGTTGAAATTTTCATTAGCTTTGAATCCAAATAAAATATTAAACGCCGGATTACATAATAGTATTTTACTGTTATCAACAATTGCAGATGCATCGGGCGAACTATAAAACGCCATCTTAAACAGGCGGAGTAGTTCGGTCGATTCCTGTGTAATATCCAACTTATTTATTAGTATGTCTTCCGGGCTTCTCATTTATCACTCAATTATGAAATCAATGGAAAATTTAATTTAAACGTAGTTCCTTTTCCCGGTTCACTTTCAAAAGTGATTGACCCGTTGTGCCATTCAATCATCTCTTTACAAAGTAGTAATCCAAAACCGGAACCTTCCTCTTCTTCTGTTCCGCGTGTTGATGAATGCCGGGATGGTTTAAAAATGCTTTCTTTTACATCTTCACCCATACCAATACCGTCGTCTTTTATACTGATTACAATAAAACCATTTTTAACTTCGCCGGAGAGAGTAATTTTACCATTCCGTTTAGAATACTTAATCGCATTTGAAATCAAATTCCTGAATATGGAAGTAACCATATTTTCATCAGCAAGGGTTTCTAACTTTTCTTCCATAAGGTCAATAACGGAAATCTGTTTTTCTTCAAGTTGAATTTTTAATTGGTTAACAACACTAAGCATTGTGAAATGTAAATTGCATTGTGTCTGATTAAATTTAACCTGACCTAATATTAACCGGGACCATTCTAATAACCCATCAACTAAAGAATACAATCTCTTTACCGATGCTTGAGAATAAGTCATGTATGTTTTAATTTCTTCTTTCGGAAGTTCATCGAAGCAAGTATTAAGCGCAGAAAATGTTCCTAATAGTCCTTGAAATGGACTCTTTAGATCGTGTGCTATTATTGATAGGAGTATTTCGCGTTCATTTTTTTCTTTTGTAAGCTTGTCAACGGATTTTTCAAGCTGGGAATTAATTTCGGCAAGTGTTGCTGCCTTTTGTTTATAAAGCTGAATTTCGTCTTCGGTTGTTAATATTTCGGAAAAACTTCCGGTTTCATATTTTGTAGTTATATCCCAGAAAATCCATTGCCTGTAAATATTTTGTGCTGAACTTAAAGGATAAGTTCTTAACGCCAATTGTTTAGTATTGCCGAATTTAAAAACCGTATTAAGTACTTTATCTTCAGCGTAAACAAGGGCAGTTAGTGAACTGCTTAAACTAACTTCTAATTCACTTGTAGATTTTATGTATTCAATCAGGTCGAAAATATTTTTATTGGATAAATCGTTAACGGCAAGCTCCAGAAGTTCAAGCGCATTGTTATTCCAGTAAACAAAATCCCCGTTGTTATCAGAAATAATTAGTCCAAGGTCTATTGAGTTTAGAATTTTTTGAAGGAATCTAGCATTGTTTTGTGGTAGAGGCATCTGCTCAGAAGACCGGGAATTATTCGGGAATTCATCGATGTTTTGCATATCTACCACAAATAAACTTGAAAAATCAGCTTTTCTTAAGCTTTTATTTAATTCCTCTAAGAGGTTTTTACTGTTTGTATTATCGTAAGAAGGTGATTTTTTTTAGGGATTTTTTCGAATGAATGCAACATTTCCCCCATTAATTGAGAAATCGATTGCGACAAAAATACAATTTTTTATTAAATCTTTTACACTTTTATCCGATAATATTCTGGAGGAAAATTAACAAGTGGCTAATATTCGGCATTCAGACTATCATGAGGGGATTGAAATTCTTAGTAATTAATTAAGATTCTTTCAGGCATAGTAATTGACAAGTTAATTACGCAATAAAAGTAGAATAATATGATTGAACAAAAAAATCTAAGCAGCCATGAAATAATAGAACTTCTTAATAGCGACTCACTCGATGAGAAAATGGAAGTTCTGGATTATCTTTTAAACCAGGATAATATTGATGAGTATGTTGAGCCGGTTTGTAATTGTATTTCACATCCCGATAAAGGAATAAGAAATGCAGCATCACTTTTAATTATAAATCACAGACCGGAAAATGCGGCTAAACATATAGTTCAATGTGTTTCTTCCAAAGATATTTCTCTTAGAAATCTTGCCGGAGAGCTGTTGATTAAATTAGGATCCGTTGCAATCCAGGCGATTATAGATTTCAATTGTGAAAAGAATAGTGACGACCAAAAATTTATTATAGATATTCTCGGTTTAATCGGAAGTTCAAAGGCAGCAGATCATATTATTGGAATACTCGGCACTACTGAAGATGATAATGTTATTCTTGCATGTATTGAAGCTCTTGGAAATATAAGATACAAGGATTCACTGGAAATTTTACAATTACTCTACGACCGCAGCGAATTGTATAAGCCATTTATTGTTGAAGCAATGGGAAAGATCGGTTCGCCTAAAGCTTGCAGTTTTCTGCTCGAGAAATTCATGAAAGAAGATGATCTAACGAAATATTCTATACTAGAAAGTCTTGGCTTTGTTGGCGATGTAGATACTTATTTTTTCTTATTAGAGCAGGTTCCAAATATTCATGGACCGCAAGTATGGCCTTTGATTACATCATTATTCATACTAAAGGAAAAGTACAATCTAGATATTCCTTTTGATGATAAGATGAAAAATTTATTGATGTTTACACTACAGGAAGGGGCTCCGGAACATAAAAAAACAGCACTCTCGCTTATTAATGTTTTTCACGACAAAGATATTCTGGTTGAAAGTTTAAAATTTCTGGGTGATGATGATGAGCTTGATGAAATCATACGTTCCAAAATTTACAAGAATCCCGAATACCTCTTCGAGGAATTTCAACGGATTATAGCTAATAGCAATGATAAACTTAGACAGATTCTCAATTTATTCTATTCAATTTTATCTTACCTTACGTACGAAGTGGGAGTGGGGACGGTTGATATACCATTAATAAAAAAGCGTAACATCATCTATGCAACGAGCGAATTATTAAATCATCACGATGAAGAAATTAGAAGATCAAGTATGGAAATATTATTTCTGCTCGATAGAGAAGCAGCATTGCTCTTTATTGATTCAATGATTAAGGACGAGAACATGTGGAACAGATTGCGGCTTGTTGAGCTGCTTGAAGTAATCAATAATCCGGTTGCAAAAGATGCACTTATGAAACTGATGGAAGATAATGAAGATATGATAAGAGAGAGAGTTCAGGAATTAATTAATAATCAAAATATTAATGAAATCTATCCCAATTTAAGATAGCGAGCCATGAACCAATTTACAGATTTAAAACTGCCAGATCTTAGCCGTAATCTTAATCCTTCTTTGCCCAAGCAATTGTATATGTCTGTTTCTCTTTTTCAGGATATACGGAAATTTATTTACGACAACACAGGAATATATTTCCAGGATAATAAAAAATATTTGCTAGAAAGCCGTTTGCAAAGGAGAATTAATTTTCTCGGATTAAAGAGTTTCGAAGAGTATTTCGCAATACTAAAAATAGGGGGCTCGGCTTATTCTGAGGAAAAGAAATATTTTTACGAGGCTATTACTATAAACGAAACTTTTTTCTTTAGAAACCAGCCTCAGCTTGATGCACTTGCCACACAAATTTTTCCGGAATTGATTGCAAACAGAACGGTTCTAAACAGAAATAAAATAAGAATCTGGAGTGCAGCAAGCTCATCGGGTGAAGAAGCATATTCAATAGCCATGGTATTTCAGGATCTTATTAAACCAAAGTATCCAAACATAGAAATTGAAATTGTAGGAACAGACATCAGCGCTTCTATTATTGATACTGCTAATCAGGGCATTTATAAAGATTATTCAATAAGAAATACACCTCCTTACTATTTGAAAAAATATTTTAAGAGTAATGGCGGATTATTCGAAGTAGCACCGGAAATTAAAAGAATGGCTTCTTTTAGATTACTTAATCTTTACGACGACTTTATGATGAAAACGATGCTGAACTTTGACATAATATTCTGTGCTAATGTTCTAATTTATTTTGATACGGCTTCCAAAATTAAAGTTGTTAATCATCTCTATAATTCTCTTAATCGCGGAGGTTATTTATTTATAGGATATTCGGAAACTTTACAGGGCATCTCAAGAGCATTTCAACTGGTAAGTTTCCCTAAAACAGTTGGATATAAAAAGGAGTAGCAAATTAAATGAAAAGGGTAATTCTTGTAGCAGACGATTCCCCCACAATCAGAAAATTTGTTTCTGTGGCATTGACCGTCAAAGGTTATGAAATTATTTCCTGTTCGGATGGTATGGAAGCTTTAGAAAAAATTCCTAACAATAAAATTGATTTATTGATTACGGATTTGAACATGCCGAATGTTGATGGTTTCCAGTTAATAAGTACAATTAGAGGAAATGATGAATTGAAAGAGCTGCCGATAATAGTTCTTTCGTCATTAGGCAGTACCGAAGATATCCAGAGGGGGCTGGAATGCGGTGCTAATTCCTATTTAATAAAAC
The DNA here is from genome assembly GCA_020059785.1 of Ignavibacteriales bacterium. Taxonomy (GTDB): domain Bacteria; phylum Bacteroidota; class Ignavibacteria; order Ignavibacteriales; family Melioribacteraceae; genus DSXH01. Next base: position 10,442 of record JAGVBL010000354.1, read on the forward strand.
CGTTCGATCCTAAACGTGTTATTTACGAAGTTTCTAAATATTTGAATTGAGGTAAAAATGGCTCTTAAATTTCTAGTAGTTGACGATTCGGTAACAATGAGAAGAATTGTTGCCAATTCATTAAAAACGATCGGTTACGAAGCTTTTGTTGAAGCCGGGGACGGCAAAGAAGCATTAACTAAACTCTCCGGTGATGATTCCATAAATTTTGTTATTACCGATTGGAATATGCCCGAAGTATCGGGACTCGAATTAGTAAAAAGCATAAGATCAACAGACAAATTTGCGAAACTGCCGATATTAATGGTAACTACCCGCGGATTGAAAGAGGATATTGTTGAAGCGCTCCAGGCAAGAGTGAATAATTATATTGTTAAACCATTCACTCCGCAAATACTGCGAGAAAAAATTGATCAAATTTTAGCAAGTGCATAATCGGAGAACTCTATGGAAAACAATTCAAACATGGATCAGGTTTTTGAAAAATTAGGAGAACTAAAATCTTTCTTTATCTTCGGGCAAAAGGTTGTTCCCGTTATCC
>JAGVBL010000210.1 GCA_020059785.1 Ignavibacteriales bacterium
ATTTCGTAAGCAATATTCACGGCTTTTTCAATCTCATCAATTTCTTCTTTGGTTTTTACCAATCTTTGTTCTGCAATTGCTTTAATAAGAACCATTGATGCATAATCATTTACTTTGTGCGGAGAAATTCCGAGCAGCTTATTTATTGTAAGAATATTATCATGACGGTATTGAGGAATGAAATGAATCTTTCTCCCTTGCTTAACAGCACTATTGCAAATTTCTGATAAGTCGCCAAGCGGCTTGGTAATTTTTACGCCGCACTTTGATGCTTGCTGTTTGATTGTTGGCTGGGGACCCATCCATACAATCATATCAATAGTAAAATCGTTGCCAAAGACAATTTCTTTATCTTCATCCACATCAATTATTGCGGCTAGTTCCGGGCGGTCTAATCCAAAGTAATAGAGAAATGTGCTGTCCTGTCTGAAGTGATAGGTGTTATCGGTGTAATTCATCGGTGCTTCATTATTACCGAGAAACAATATCAACCCGTTTTTAATTTTCTTTTTTAATTCTGAACGGCGTTGAAGGTAGGTTTTAGAGTTGAACATTATGACCTCATGTTGTTAATATTTTTTTTAGTGTCACCTAATAGAACGCTGATGACACGGATTTAACTGATGCACGCGGATATTTAAAATACCGAGTGTTCGGTTCTTCTTATAATTTCGTTTTGTAAAGCTTCGCTTAGATCCACAAAGTAATCGCTGTAACCGGCAACGCGGACAATTAAATCGCGGTATTTTTCCGGATGCTTTTGTGCCTCACGTAATATTTCTGCAGTTACAACGTTAAACTGTATATGATGCCCATCGAGCTTGAAATATGTTCTTATCAATTTAACAGCTTTATCAATTTCTTCTTCGGTCTCAAGCAACTGCGGAGTAAATTTCTGATTAAGCAGAGTTCCGCCTGTTCGCAAGTGATCGATCTTTGATGCTGATTTAATAACAGATGTAGGTCCGTGAATGTCCGAACCTTGAACAGGGGAAATTCCTTCGCTTAGAGGTTCGTAAGCTAAGCGGCCATCAGGTGTAGCACCGGTAACACTTCCAAAATATACATGCGAAGTTGTGGGAAGTAAATTAATTCTGAAATAACCTCCCTTTGTATTTGGTCGTCCGTCAACTGCATTAAAATAAATTTCGAATATCTGTTTTGTTATATTGTCAGCATAATCGTCGTCGTTGCCGTATCTGGGTGTCTCAAACAAAAATTTATTCTGCAACTCTTTTTCATCGGTAAAATTATTCTTAAGAGCATCCAGCATTTTTTCCATTGAGAGCTTTTTCTTATCAAAGACATTGTATTTGATTGAAGTAAGTGAATCTGTAATTGTACCGAGCCCAACACCTTGAATGTAAGAAGTATTGTAGCGCGCTCCTCCGGCATTGTAATCTTTTCCTTTTTTAATGCAATCATCTATTAGAATCGACATAAACGGAGCGGGCATGTAATCAGCATAAATTCGTTCAATTATAGTATTACCTTTGATCTTTATGTTGATGAAATAATTTAGCTGCTTTTCGTAAGCGGTCATTAATTCATCGAAAGTGGAAAATAATTTTGGATCACCGGTTTGAACTCCGATCTGTTTTTTTGTCCTCGGGTCGAACCCATTATGTAATGTTATTTCGAGAACTTTAACAAGATTGAAATAACCTGTAAGTATATAAGCTTCTTTACCGAAAGCACCTGTTTCAACGCATCCGCTTGCACCGCCGCACCGTGCATCAATTAATGATTTACCATGACGAAGCATTTCCTGAATTATTGCATCGGCATTAAAAATGCTTGGTTGACCGAATCCGGTTTTAACTATCTTCATGGCGCGCTTTAGCAGTCGATCAGGATTTTTCTTGCTGACCTGAACCATTGAACTTGGCTGAAGCAATCTCATCTCTTCAATTACATCAAGAATAAGATAAGTAAGGTCGTTGGTTGCATCTTCTCCTTCAGGTGTAACACCGCCGACATTGATTAAACAGAAATCCGTATAAGTTCCGCTCTCTGCTGCAGTAACGCCAATCTTTGGAGGAGCCGGTTGATTGTTAAACTTAACCCAGAATGACTGCAATAATTCTCTTGCACTTTCTTCTGTTAGCAATCCGCTTTCGATATCCCGTTTGTAAAAAGGGTAAAGATGCTGATCTAATCTGCCCGGATTAAATGAATCCCATGTATTAAGCTCTGTAATAACCCCGAGGTGAACAAACCAGTAATATTGAAGTGCTTCCCAGAATGTACGCGGTGCATTTGCCGGAACACGTTTACAGATACCAGCCATTGTTTCAAGTTCATCTCTGCGTTGTTTGTCTTTTTCAGCTTTTGCAAGCTCATGCAATTTATTACTGTAGCGGTTAGCAAACGATATTAATGCATCAGCACAAATTTCCATAGCACGGAGTTCTTCCCGCTTTTCGAATGCATTAGGGTCGTTGTAGAAATCCAGATTAGTGATCGAATTCTTAATATCATTAATGAAATCGAGCATTCCTTTTTTATAAATTTTATCGTCAAGTACTGTATGACCGGGTGCGCGCTGTTCCATAAATTCTGTAAAAATTCCAGCTGTGTAACATTCTTTCCATTCTTCATCAACCTCGTTAAAAATTTTATCCCGGATTGATCTACCTTCCCAGAACGGAATAATTTCCTTTTCATAAACCGATTTAGTTTCGTTTTTAATTTTGAACCAGACTTTCGGGCGTGAATCTAAAATCTCAAGATCCTTTATACTGTGTACACAAAGCTCGGGATAGGTAGGAGTTGCTTTAGGTTCGGGTCCGCGCTCACCGATAATCAGTTCGCCATCATTAATACACAGTTCTTTATTCTCCAGTAAATGCTTGAATGCGAGTGCACGTGCAACAGGTAAAGACACTCGGTCGGCTTTCCCGGATTTATAAAATTCAGTTAGTAATTCTGCCCGTTCATGAGATAACCGCGGTACAGCATTAAGAGTTTGTTCTCTTAATTTTTTTATCCTTTCATTCATAATTATCCTCCGACCTTCACTTTAATTCCGGTTGAAGCAAAAAAATCTTTTAATTGATTCATTTCCTCTTTAGAAGGCGGTTCAAGTTCCGGGAGCTTATTTTCTTTTTTCATTTTATCGTATTTAGAATTTGCACTTTTATGATACGGAAGTAAGTTTATTTCTCGAATTTTTTTTAATGACCTTATAAATTTAATCATTTCATCAAGATTTTTCTCTGTATCATTTACCGAAGGAATGATCGGAATTCTTAAAATAACCTTATCCCCAGTATCGGTAATGCGCTTTAAATTCTCATGGATAATTTTATTAGAGACACCGGTATACTTGATATGAAGATCATCGTCCATCAGTTTTAAGTCGAATAGAAAAAGATCTGTTTGATTATAGATCAATTCAAAATTTTTATAATCGGTATAACCGGTTGTATCAATTGCGGTGGTGATATTATTAGTTTTGCAGAGAATTAAAAGTTCGTTTAGAAAATTAATCTGCAGCATCGGTTCTCCGCCAGAAAATGTAGCACCACCTTTTGATTCCTCATAGAAAGGAATGTCCTTCTTTATTTCTGCAAGTACTTCGTCACTTGTAACTTCCGAGCCGACACGGTGTTTATTTTCGTAATCATGCGATAAGTGCCACCGGAAAGTACATTCTTCAAATTCTTCCGGTAACTTTCTCTGGCTCTCCGGATTATGACACCACCAGCATTTTAGCGGGCAGCCCTTAAAAAAAACAGTCGTGCGGATTCCCGGTCCATCATTAATAGAATATTTTTTTATATCGAATATGAAACCTTTCACGCTCATCAAGTAATTATTTTCAAATAATTCCTGCTCAAAATATAGAATTTGTGCCGCAAATTAAATTCGGCAAAGAGCTTTTTATATTCTTTTTTGAAAGGCGAAAGAATTAACTTGATGAAGTAAAAAACGAGAAGTATGACAAACAACAAGAAATCGATTCTATTTGCACTGGGGGCAATTTTATTCTGGTCAACAGTTGCAACGGCATTTAAGCTTACCTTACAGGGTATGTCCAACTCTCAGCTTTTATTTTACTCTTCGCTTACAAGTGTTATAGTTCTTTTTTTTATTGCTTATTCAAATTCCCCCAAGGAGTTAAAACAATTTTTCAGCAAGCATCATCTAAAAAATAATGTTGCACTGGGATTAATCAATCCATTCATTTATTATCTAATTCTATTTGAAGCATATTCTGTTTTACCTGCACAGGAAGCGCAGCCAATAAATTTAACCTGGCCGCTAATCATTTCAATTTTTTCCGCTCTGTTTCTTAAACAGAAATTATCCTTAAGAACCGTGATTGGATTAATAATTTCTTTTACAGGAGTGGTTGTAATAGCTACACGCGGAAATCTTTTTTCGCTCCACTTTCATAATCTGTATGGAGTTATTCTTGCTCTTAGCAGTTCCTTTATATGGGCATCTTTCTGGATTTTAAATCTGCTTGATAGTAGGGAAGAATCGGTTAAACTATTCGGTTCGTTCTTTTTCGGAACCGTTTTTACAGGATTATACATTTTCTTTTTCGGTTCATTCGGACCGGTTGAATTCAAGTATATTCTGGGAGCGGTTTATATCGGTTTATTCGAAATGGGAATTACATTTTTCCTCTGGCTTAAAGCTCTTTCGCTGAGCGATAATAAAGCGAAGACCTCTACAATGGTTTACCTGTTCCCGGTTATATCACTCCTCTTCATTGCGCTTGTACTAAATGAGAAATTATTCGCATCTTCTATGATTGGTTTGGTTTTAATTGTGAGCGGTATATTGTTTCAGCAATTAATAAATGAAAAAAATTAATTATTTATCTCATTATTAAATTGAGCACATAATGAAACAGCACGAACAAGTCATTGAAATATTAAAACAAAATGAGGGTTTTGGAACATTAGGATATTTGTATCAAAATGTTGAAACAAATGACTGGAAGACAAAAACACCGTTTGCGTCGATTAGAAGAATTGTTCAAAATGAAAAATATTTTTTTAAAATAAAACCAGGACTTTGGGGTTTGAATGATTATAGGGATAAGATTCTTAGGCAATTGGGCTTAGGAAAATTTTCAATTAAGAAAGAGGAGATTTTTAATCATTCATATTATCAAGGTTTACTTGTTGAAATAGGAAATTTCCGAGGTTATGATACGTTTATTCCTCATCAGGATAAAAATAAAAAATATTTAAATAAAAGTTTATCATCTGTTTGTACTCTAACAGATATTTATGAATTTACATATAAAGAAGTATTGCAAAAAGCTAAAACTGTAGATGTCGTATGGTTTAACCAAAGGAAATTCCCTTCACATTTTTTTGAAGTTGAATATTCAACCAATATTTATAATTCACTTATTAAATTCGTAGAACTACAAGATTTTTATTCGAAATATTTTATTGTTGGTTCATTGAAAAGATTGAGAGAATATAAATCAAAAATTTCTAATGATATTTTTAGTGATATTAAAGACAGAGTTCAATTTATAGATTATGAATATATATATCATTTATATACAAAGACTTCAGAAATAAATTCCATGCCAAAATTATAAGGTGGGATCTATGAACGAAAAAAAAGCAAAACGAGTTTTTTTCGAACTTCTCAAACGGGATGATTTCTTGGATTTCTTTGCTCATTCTGAAGATAAATGGCTTTCAAATGCAAATTGGAAAGATAAAGTAAAAGCATTTTATGGAAGCTATAAAAAAACAATAGATTTATTTAAAGTCGATGAAATCTGGAATAAAGACAATCAATAAAGTTTATGGTTTCTCATCTCGAACGTTTGCCCAATCTCTTCGAGTCCGATCTCAATCTGGAAATTTCCTGCAACCCTTTTCATCCAATCGATCGGTTCGTTAAAAGGTTCTGCACCCTGCTTAAATGTTTTGGTGTGAATCGGTATAAAATACTTTGCATTAATTTCATTTGCCATCTGCAGAGCTTCTTCGGGATTGCAATGATTTCTCCGCCACGGATTGTAAGCACCAATTGGCATGATGGCTATATCAATATTTTCATTCCTCGCTGCATTAAATTTGTCTGTCATAGCAGTATCGCCACCAAATAAAATTTTTGATCCGCCGTAATCAATTATGTATGCATTAAAGCTTCTTCCATCCTTCATATATCCGCGCGAACGGTCTTTCTCCCACGGGAATCTCCATCCGAAATGTTTTGCTTCCAAGGCTCTGAACCGAATGCCTTGAAGTCTCAATTCGTCATTCCAATCCATAACAGAAATTGATTTCCACGGGAGCTCCTCAATAACATCTTTGGTAAGGTAAGCAGTAACAACATCAATTTGATCCGGATATTTATTTGCAAAGTGTTTGAGTGTAGGGTAATCCATATGATCCATGTGCGCATGCGAAAGAAGAATAATATCCGGTTTCGGAAATTCATCTATCGTAAGAGCCGGCGGAGTCATCCGCTTCGGGCCGATTGTATTACCAAGGAAATATAAACCAACATTATCAAATAAAACCGGATCTGTTAAAATCCACTTTCCGTAAATATTAATTAACACGGTTGCGTGTCCTATCCATGCAAGTGTTACGTTATCATTTTCCCATAAATGCGGTTCGGGTTTATAATTTAATTTAATCCTCGGTTTTGCTTCGGTATCTGTCTGGAAGAACAATGGTGAAAGCAAAGTACCTGATGCAGCCAGAGATATATTTTTAATAAATTTTCTTCGTTTCATAACGTTATTAACAAACAAACAGAAAAAAAAGTTTATTAACCAGCTTAATGCTATAGAAAGTAAAAATTTTCATACATAAAAATACTTGCAACCTTGATTTTTTTTCCCCTAAATTACCGCTGTGAATTAAAAGTATATGGATTTGTTCTTCTTTTAACTACCGGCATATTTCATTTAATTATTTTGTGGGGGAATATGAAAATCGTAAAATCATTTTTTGCTGTAAGTCCTATCTTAAAATTTTTATTATCCAGAAAAACAAACCTTATTAAATTTATTATTCTTCTCCAAATCTTTTTTTTAAGTGCTTCATGTAAAGACAGTAACATAGTAGAACCAATAATTCCCCCACCAGAAGAAGTAAAACCCGGACGAAGGGATTATGAATGGAAAGAATATAATCTAACAGTTCCACCGGGAGAGAATGCATTTGTATCCTCATTATGGGGTGCGAGTCCAAATGATATTTGGGGGGTAGGCCCATC
>JAGVBL010000189.1 GCA_020059785.1 Ignavibacteriales bacterium
AGATGGATTACTGATAGATGGAACAAACACAGTAGCCGACGCTAAAGCGGGTGTAACATTCTTAAAGAACAGTATAATCGCCGGATCAGTATCAGGTCATTTGAAATCGACAGATGCAGCATTCCAGACAGATATGCCTTCATGGTTCACAACGAATAACAGCAGAACATATTCAACAAATGCTGAAGTGGGTCTAGTAAATCCATTTCATCCTACACAACCTAATCCATTCCCGCTTCCAAATTCGGTTGTATATACTGGTGGAGCTACACCGCCTAACGATGGTTTCTTCGATCCGACGGCAACTTTTATTGGTGCATTTGGTTACAGCAACTGGGCAACCGGCTGGAGCTCTCTTGAATTTATTTCTACAGATGTAAATGATGATTTATCCGGTTCAATACCAACTTTATATGAGTTGTCGCAAAACTACCCGAATCCATTTAACCCGGCTACAAATATCAAATTTGCAATTCCAAGTTCAGGTAATGTAAAATTATCAATTTACAATGTTCTCGGACAGGAAGTTGCACAGCTTGTAAATGGATATAAAGAAGCCGGCAGTTATAATGTTAAATGGAATGCTAATAACGCGGCAAGCGGTGTTTATATCTATAGATTAGAATCTGCCGGACAGGTAATTACAAGAAAGATGACATTACTTAGATAATAAATATTTTCTCTCTCCATTCCTGTTCTCCGGGCGTCTTTATGACGCCCTTTTTATTTTATCAATCAACCTGAAAAAAACGGGTATTTTATCAATAGTCTCTTTTTCTTATTTTGTTCTTAGAATTTTACAAATACGAATGAAAAATAAATCCTATTTAATAGCGCTTCTCATTTTAATTTTTCCATTAAGCTCTTTTTCACAGCATCAAGATTATTATCAGAAGTATGATAATTTATTTAATATGTCCGCTTTTACAAGGCATATTAATTTTTTAGGAAGCGATTTATTTGAAGGAAGAGGAACAGGAACAACAGGAGGTAATTTAGCTGCTAAATATCTAGCGCAGGAATTGAGCAAGCTTGGGCTTAAACCTGCTGGTAATGATAATACATTTTACCAGAATATCCCGATGCATGGAAGCAGAGTTTTAAACTCATCCAGACTTACGTTATTTAGTAATGAGGAACAAAGTGAACTAAAATTAAATAAGGATTATCTTCTTTATCAATCGGGTTCTCAAACTTTTATTCCGGTTCCTACTCAGCTTGTATTTGTTGGATACGGAATTATAGCACCTGAATTCGATTATAATGATTATCAGGAAGTTGATGTTGAAGGGAAGATTGTTGTTTTTCTTGAAGGTGAACCGTCTTCTGATGATAAAAATTTTTTTAATGGAGAGTTCCCAACAATTTATAGCTACCCTGAATCGAAACAAAAGATAGCTATTTCACGTGGTGCCAGAGGAAGTATTTTAATCCCTTTTCCCGATACAAATTGGAATAAATTACAAAAGGATTTTGCATTCGAAAATATATCACTTGCTTATTCGGTTTCGTCAAATTTCAGTGCTGTTTTAAATTTTCAAACTGCCCGTAAATTATTCGATAAAACAAATTATTCTCTGGAAGATGTTTTGCAGATGCATTCTGCTAATAAACTAAGGAGTTTTAATCTATATACTAAATTGTCTTTCAGAGGAGTATTTCAGGAAAGAGATTTTATTGCGCAGAATGTTGCCGGATTAATTGAAGGAAGCGATCCAAAACTAAAGGACAGTTATTTAATTGTATCTGCTCACTATGATCATCTAGGTATTGGTCCGGTTGTTAATGGCGATTCAATTTATAATGGTGTTTATGATAATTCAGCCGGGGTTTCTGCTGCTCTCGAAATTGCAAGAGCATTCTCTCAGTTCGGAATTTCTACTAAGCGATCAATTCTATTTTTATTTCTTACTGGCGAGGAGTTTGGTCTACTCGGTTCAAAATATTATACGAACAATCCTCTCTTCCCGCTCTATAAAACAATTGCAAATATCAATATAGACGGAATTGCGTCGTTCGATAATTTTAAGAGTATAATCGGAATAGGTAGAGAGTATTCAACACTCAACAATTTTTTAAATTCCACAGCAGAAAAATTCGGTCTCGATATTGCAGATATACCGCCGCAATTCAGATTCAACGAATCTTTTTCACAATCGGATCAGGTAGCTTTTGCTAATGCGGGTATTCCGGCAATGTTAATTGCAGAAGGATTAGATTATGTTAACCTTTCAAAAGAGGAAGGTCTTAAAAAATATGTTGAGTATGCAACCATCTATTACCATACTCCATTTGATGATCTTCAACTTCCAATTAACCTCGAAGCAGCTAAACAACATATGATAATTTTATTCTCACTGATAGAAGATTTAGCAAATAATCCTAAAGAACCGGAATGGAATAAAGGTGTTCCATACTTAAATGCACGGTTAAGATCAATTGCGGAGAAGAAGTAATGAAGAAATTTGTTTTGGTTGCTTTAACTTTAATATTGATAATCAATAGCTGCACTTCAACTCCTGTAAAAGTTGCATCAATAAGAATCAAAGGATCGGATACGATGCTTCATCTTACTGACCTATTGGCTCAGGCATATATGGAGCAGCATCCGGGTATTTCTATATATGTTGATGGTGGTGGAACGGCTGCCGGTGTCCGCTCTTTAATAAGAGGCGAAATTGATATCTGCACCGCATCACGTAATTTAGAACCTGAAGAAGTAAAATTGCTTGCCGATAATTTCGGCAGCATCGGAATTTCCTATCTAATTGCCAAAGACGGATTATGTATTTACCTTAATCCTGAAAACCCGGTTCAAAACTTAACTCAGGTTCAAGTACGCAACTTATTTTTATGTAAATACACAAACTGGAATCAGGTTGGAGGATTGAATAAACCGGTATCTCTTATTGTTCGTAATCCAAACTCCGGCACGTATCTCTACTTTAAGGAACATATCCTGGAAGGAAATGAATATTGCGATAATGTTACGATAGGACTTACAACTGAAAGTGTTATTGGTCTGATTAAGAAAAACCCGTTTGCAATTGGTTACGGCGGAGTTGGTTTTAAATCCGAAATTGCTCTTGCGAGAATTGATAACATTTTACCAACTGAAGAAAATATTCGCAATGATAAATATCCTATTACAAGATACCTTCATTTCTACACTCTAAATCAACCGACGGGTGTTGTAAAAGACTTTATTGATTGGGTTCTAAGTCCGACAGGTCAGAGAATTATTAAGAACAACGGTTTTGTTCCGTTATTCGAAATGAACTACTGATGGAATTATTAAAGAAGAAGAATATTTTACAAACAAATAAATAAATATTAGTTTTGAATCAATAATTCATGAGATAACACTATGAAATCGAATCTTAACACAGAAATTGAAAACCTTAAAACAAACATTATAAAAATGGCTTCAATTGTTGATGAGCAAGTTGAAAAAGTAATCTATTCACTTGAAACCGGAGAAACAGAACATTGTAAAGGTGTAAGAGCAAAAGACCTTGAAGTTGATGCATACGACAATTTAATTCAGGCACAATGTGAAAATATGCTTACATTATTTCAGCCGGTTGATGCTAATTTAAGATTTATTCTCTCGTCGTTAATTATTAATAATCAGCTTGAACGATGCGGTGATATTGCAGTTAATATTGCTGAACGTGTAAAGAAAACGAGCGGTAATCATGCTCTTATTCAGGAAGCTCAGATAATTGAAATGAGTCAAAACGCAAGAAAGATGCTTAAACAATCAATCGACTCTTTCATTTACCAGGATACAGACCTTGCAACAATGGTAATCCAGAGTGATGACCAGGTTGATCAACTGAACCGTCAGGCATTCAAATTCTTGGTCAAGAAAATGCAGACAGAGCCGGCAACAATTGAGCCGTGCGCCCACCTTATCATTTTAACACGTAACCTGGAGCGTTTAGCCGATCATGCAACGAATATTGCGGAAAACTTAGTATTCTTTGTTGATGCTAAAATTATAACCCACAAAAACCGGTTAAATAAACCTCCTAAATCAACCGAATAGGATTGATCTGTAATTCATACTAACTGGTTTTGCCTCATTTTAAACTTACCAACCAGGTTCTATTTGATAAATATCAAAAAATATCCGGGAATAATTTATTTTCATCAATTGAATTATTATATTGAAACCAAGTTACTTGACATAATTGATGCGAATAATCAAACCTAAAAAACTGAAACCCGGAGACGTTATTGGTATTATCTCTCCGGCATCTTCTCCTGATGATCTCACCAAAATTAATCGTGGCATTGAATATCTTGAAAAACTTGGATACCGTGTTGAAGTTGGTAAACACGTCGGTATGCAGGAAGGTTACCTTGCCGGTAATGATCAGCAGAGATTAACAGACATCCATTCGATGTTTAATAACAAACAGATTAATGCTATCTTTTCAATCCGCGGCGGGTATGGATCCGGGCGACTTCTCGATAAAATTGATTACAAAGTAATCCGCAATAACCCGAAAATATTTGTCGGATACAGCGATATCTGTGCACTTCAAATGGCATTTTATGCTAAATGCGGGTTGATAACATTTGCCGGCCCGATGGTGGCGGTCGATTTTCATGACGAGGTAAGCTCCTTTACAGAAGAAGTATTCTGGCGGATAATTACTTCAAATAAAAAAATTGGTCGTCTCTCAAATCCGCACAACGAAAAATTCTATGTCCTTCATAAAGGTCGTGCTGCCGGCAGAATTATTGGTGGTAATTTAAGTGTACTTACATCGTTAATCGGTACGGAATATTTACCTAAAATAAAAGATTCCATTCTGCTGCTCGAGGATATTAACGAAGCACCTTATAGAGTTGACCGGATGTTTAACCAGCTAAGACTTGGAATGATTTTCAAACAAATAAGAGGAGTTATATTAGGTCATTTTGTAAACTGTGTTGAATCCGATCCTGAGAAGAAATCATTCTCCCTTAACGAAGTAATAATTGAATATTTCGAGAATCTAAAACTGCCCGTTATATATAACGTAAAGCATGGACATATTAAGGAGAACCTTACAATTCCGTTTGGAATAAAATGTACTCTTAATGCTTCCCGGGGATATATTGAAATGCCAGAAAATGCCGTAGTATAAAATATTTCCACTAATCAGGTTTTGCTGTCCCAATTTACTTAAATGTAGAATTCCCCTTTAATCTTATTCTCTTTTTTAAGAAATAGACTCCAGATTGCCTCGATTTTACAATTCTTTTAATCTTCTTATGCTCTGGTATGTTTGTTGTTTTATGATTAGTGCAAATTTACCCGGAGAAAAGAAAGACAATGGAATTCATAGATGAAAAATATATAGATTCTTTAATTAATGATGATAAGCTGAATGACCCGGCACTTCAAAAAGAGATAATAGATAAATCGAAAGATGCCAAAGGTTTAACACTTCAGGAAAGTGCCGCATTATTAAATATCAAAAATAAAGATCTGCTTGAATATCTTTTTCGCACTGCAAAAGAAGTAAAAGAAAAAATTTACGGTAACCGTCTTGTTTTATTCGCCCCGCTTTATATTACCAATCAATGTGTTAATAATTGCCTTTACTGTGCATTCAGAAGAGATAATAAGGAACTTAAAAGAAAGACTCTTACAATCGAAGAGATTAGAGAGGAAACGGAATTTCTTGTTAAGCAAGGGCATAAAAGAATTTTACTTGTAGCCGGCGAACATCCCAAAAAATCGAGTATGCAATTTATTGGAGAAGCTGTAAAAGAAATCTACGATGTTCACATAAATGGCGGTAATATTAGAAGAATAAATGTTAACACGGCTCCTCTTTCTTACGAAAGTTTTAAAGTGTTAAAAAGTTTTGGAATCGGTACATATCAATGTTTTCAGGAAACATATCATTACCATACTTATCATAAAATGCATCCGGACGGACCAAAACATGACTATGCCTGGCGACTCTTTGCTATGGATAGAGCTTTACTTGCCGGAATTGATGACGTCGGAATAGGTGCATTATTCGGATTAACCGATTATAAATTCGAAACTCTTGCTCTATTAAGTCATGCATTCAACCTTGACCAACGATTTGGAATTGGACCTCATACAATTTCTGTCCCACGCTTAGAGCCCGCATTCAATGCACCTGTAGCGCACAAACCTCCATTTGCTGTAAGCGATCACGACTTTAAGAAACTTGTTGCAATAATCCGTCTTGCAGTTCCTTACACAGGAATAATTCTCTCAACCCGCGAAAGAGCCGAACTAAGAAGAGAATTATTTGAACTTGGTATCTCGCAGATAAGTGCCGGAAGCAGAACTTCTCCCGGTGCGTATAGAGAATCCCAGGAATCGATCGAAGAATTTGAAATGGAACAGTTCCAGTTAGGTGATCACCGGTCATTGGACGAAGTTGTGAAAGATTGTTGTCAACTGGGTTATCTACCAAGTTTCTGCACAGCATGCTATCGTTCATCAAGAACAGGCGACCGTTTTATGGAATTAGCTAAGTCCGGTGATATTGGAAAGTTATGTGTTCCTAATGCTATTTCAACTTTTAAAGAATATTTGATTGATTATGCTTCGGATGAAACTAAATCAGTTGCTGATAAATTTGTTGAAAATGAAATTGAAAAACTTAGTGGGACAACTAAAACCAAGACAGAAAAAATGATAAATCGTGTTAAGGATGGCGAAAGGGACGTTTTCTTTTAGAATTTTTTCTATCAATAAAATGGATTTAAGTATTACATAAAAATGGATTTAAGTATTACATAAATTTTATGAACCTCGAACAAATATTAAATAAGGAAGAACTTACAAGAGAAGAGATTATTTTTCTACTCGGTTTAACAGCCCGAGACGAAATTGAATCCCTTTTCAAAAAAGCTGATGAAGTTCGCCAGCAATATTGCGGCGATGAGGTTCATTTAAGAGGAATAATAGAAATCTCGAATTACTGTGATCAGAATTGTTTCTATTGCGGGTTACGTGAAGAGAATTTCAACCTTTCCCGGTACCGGATGACACCTGAGGAAATAATTGAAACCGCACGGTTGATTACAAATTTTGGAATTAATACAATTGTGCTTCAATCGGGGGAAGATCACATCCTCGACACAGATTTAATTGCATACATAATCTATTCGATAAAACAAAAGACAGATGCCGCAATAACATTAAGTTTGGGTGAAAGGGGATTCGATGAATATAGAACCTGGAAAATAGCCGGTGCAGACCGTTACTTACTTAAGCATGAAACAGCCAACCCTAAACTTTATTCGGCTTATCATCTTAAACAAAAACTGAGCGATCGGATTTCTCATCTTAAGTTTCTGAAAATTTTGGGCTATCAAATCGGTTCAGGTAATATGATTGGTTTACCGATGCAGACAATTGATGATATTGCAGATGATATTTTACTCTGTAAAGAACTCGATCTCGATATGGCGGCTATTGGCCCTTTTATTCCTTCTCCGCATACTCCATACCGACTTAAAAAACCGGGTGATGTTGATCTAACACTTAAAACGATGGCTGTTGCCCGACTTGTATTAAAGAACGTCCATATTCCGGCAACCACAGCTCTTGCAACACTTGATGAAGAAGGTAGGATTAAAGGTTTAAATGTAGGTGCAAATGTTGTTATGCCCGATTTTACACCAACTCCATATCGAGAGCAATACCAAATTTACCCGGATAGAAAATGTATGAATGATAATCCACTTAATTGTCGAGCCTGTCTTCAAATTCAGATCGAATCAATCGGGAGAAGAATCTCTTCTACAAGAGGTGATTCATTAAAGCTATCTCCACAACAGATTACAAACTGGTCGTTCAAATAAATCGACTTTCTTACATTACGTTTTGGTATTATATTTCACACCAAAATTTTACGGGAGAAATAAAATGCGTAAAAATCTTTTAACCATTTTTTCATTTACCTTATTATTTACATTCTGCAATTCTATAAACGATAAAGAGCTATTTGATAAAGCACAGAAATATTTAAGCGATAAAAATTATGCTGAAGCGGTTGCCGGATTCGATAAGCTGATTGCCGAAGCTCCCAATAGTGAGTTTGTTCCTCAGGCATTATTGGAATGTGCTAAAATGTATCATGCAGAACAAATTCCTAATTTACCAAAAGAGGAATCCCTTAATAGAGCTATTCAATACTATAAAAAATTGTATGAAGGTTATCCAGAATTCAAAGAATCTTCTTCCGCAATGATGATGACGGGGTTTATTCTTGCAAACGAATTAAATAAGCCGGAAGAAGCAAAACCTATTTACGAAGAGTTTCTTAAAAAATATCCAGAGAGTCAGCTTGCCGGATCGGTTAAACTAGAACTGGAATCGATCGGTTTATCGCCCGAAGAAATTTTACAGAAGAAATTGGAAGGCAAGAAATAGTGCCGGTTAAATCGAAGGATTATAAAAATTACCTCGATCCTTTTGTTATATCAAAAATTAAATCGCTTGAGTTGAGAGCCCGTGCGATTGTTGAGGGATTTATGGTCGGACTTCACCGCAGCCCTTATCACGGTTTCAGTGTAGAATTCAGCCAACACCGTCCTTATATGCAAGGCGATCCTATCAAAAACATCGATTGGAAAGTTTATGCCAAGCGCGAAAAGTATTTTATCAAACAGTTCGAAGAGGAAACAAATTTAATCTGTAATATCTTCCTGGATATTAGCAAATCGATGCAATTCAAACATACTTCACAGTTAAGCAAACTTGATTATGGAATTACTCTTGCTGCAGCGTTATGTTATATTTTGATCAATCAACAGGATGCTGTTGGGTTAACTGTTTACTCGGATAAAGTTTATAAGTACCTCCCGCCAAAATCGAACCGGGTTTATCTTAAAACAATATTAATAGGTTTGAATAATATTAAACCCGCGGGTTCAACAAATACTGCGGCTTGCCTCGATTCTGTTGCGGAAAAAATTAAAAAGAGGGGATTAACAATTATTATCTCCGATTTCTTTGACGATCCCGATTCGGTTATGAAAGCGCTTAAGCATATTCATTACAAAAAAAACGAAGTGTTACTATTTCAATTGCTCGATCCAGTTGAAAAGAATTTCGGGTTCGACCGGGATTCGATTTTTGTCGATCTCGAAACAGATGAGAAGATGACAACTCAGCCCCACCAGATCAAACGAGCATATCAGGAAGCGATGAATGATTATTTGAACAAACTCAAAAGTGAATGTCTCAATTTCGGTATTGAGTATAATCTAATTGAGACCGATCAGCCGTTTGAAAGTGCGCTGCTAAGTTATTTTGCTAAAAGAGCCAGAATGAACTGAGTAAAACGTGAAAGACGGCGGACAGACCTGGTTCTTAGTTCGTAGTTCATGAATAGCACGACATCGTGGACAGTTGTTAGTAGAGTGAAAATAGCAATAGATCGTAGACAAATCCCACCCGGGTGGGATTCACGATGTTTA
>JAGVBL010000167.1 GCA_020059785.1 Ignavibacteriales bacterium
GTTGAGCGAACCGTACATTACAGAAAAACTTACGATTCGAGACTTGCTGACTTTTCGAAGTGGAATTCTTGGCGGCGATACGCTAAAAGTCGAAAGCCGAAAAGAGATTATTCATATGCTCAAGAATTTGAAAGTTACAAATTCATTTCGAATCGGCGAAGTGTCGTTCAATCTTGGTTATACATTAGCCGGATATATAGCCGAACAATTATACGGCCAGATTTATGAGGAGCTTGTTAAAGATAAATTATTTCTGCCGCTTGGTATGAATCAAAGTTACATGGATAATTTTTCCGCAATAAGTTCATCAAATAATTTATCGTCTCCGCACATTATTGATAAGGAAAAGATAACTGCTGTAAAATTGGAAGCTGTTGGCATTTATGCCCCGGCTGGTTGTTTGATTTCTAATGTAATTGATATTTCTAAGATTGTTCATTTAGTATTTAACGAAGGATCTGTAAACGGAAAAGCGATAATAAAAAAAGAAACGCTTTCGCAAATGCAAAAACCGCTCTTTTTGATGAGTGATTCATGGAAAGAACTTTTTAATCCCTCAACTAATTTTCTTACAACCGGTTATGGTTTTATTATGAGCGATTACAAAGGATATAAGTTAGTAGAAATGGATGGCGCCGCAACCGGAACATCAAATACTATGACTATGATTCCATCGGAGAAAATTAGTGTCATTATCCAAACAAATTTGGATTGGGCATTCGATGCATTAGTGAAAATCAAATTTATGGTAATTGATATACTGCTGGCTAAAAATTAAACAGCGAAGTTTAATAACTATCATAATCCATTTGAGAGGCGATGATGTTTAACCCAGATCATCTCTTGGGTGCAATATTTAAAATCTGTTATTTATCTCTAGTTTTTAAGTTTTGTTTTCCATTGCAAAATCTTTTTGCTCAAGAACCATTAATCATCGCTCGCACAACAGAGAAAATAAACCTTGATGGATTAGTCAATGAATCTGTCTGGCAAAAAATTAAACCATTGCCCGTTGTAATGTACATACCAAATAATGGACAAGAGCCAACCGAGCGCACAGAAATATTCTTGGCTTATGATGACAATTACTTGTATGTCGCCGGACGCTTCTACGACGGTGAGCCGGACAAAATTCAGTATCCATCAAAGAAAAGAGATGAAGGAAAACAAACGAGTGATTGGCTGGGGCTAAACCTTGATACATTTAATGACAACGAGAACAATTTGTTGTTTGGCACTACTCCAGCCGGTTTGCGCACCGAAGTTGCAATATCAAACGATGGTGAAAATTATAATTTTAGCTGGAACACTTTCTGGGATGTTGCAACCTATATAGATGAAAACGGTTGGTATGCTGAATTACAAATTCCATTCTCAAGTCTAAGATTTCAAGATGTAAATGGACGAGTTGTTATGGGTTTAATTGTATGGCGATACATTTCGAGAAAAAATGAAATAGACATTTTCCCCGCCATCCCATCAAAATGGGGTAACAACGGACCAAACAAACCCTCACTCGCATATGATATTGTTTTTGAAGGAATACAAAGAAGAAATCCAATCTATTTGACTCCGTACATTCTCGGCGGTTTGGGCAATTCAAATACAATTAACGAAAGCAAAACTTTTTATTATAAAAAAAAGGAAAATAAATTCGATGCTGGTTTGGATCTGAAAATGGGTTTGACGAACAACTTGACAATGGATTTAACTTTGAATACAGACTTTGCACAAGTAGAAGCGGACGATCAGCAAATAAACTTAACACGCTTCTCGCTCTACTTTCCAGAAAAAAGATTATTTTTTCAAGAGAGGGCAAGTGTATTTGATTTCAGCTTTGGCGGACAAACAAAAATTTTCTACAGCAGAAAAGTAGGTTTGTATGAAGGTAAGCCAATCAGAATTTATGGCGGTGCGCGCTTGATCGGCCGTTTTGATGATTGGGATTTTGGCTTTATAAATATGCAGACCGAAAAATCAGAAAAACTTCCATCGGAAAATTTTGGTGTGCTGCGACTCAAGAAACAAATCCTAAATCCTTTTTCATATATAGGCGGTATCTTTACATCTCGCATCAGTGCAAATGGAAATAAAAATTTTGTTTACGGGCTTGATGGCAAACTAAGATTATCTGAGGATGATGAGATTCTAATAAACTGGGGACAATGTTTTGACAATACCTCGCCCGATAATTTACCCTTTTTCGATTTCTCAAGAATTCGTCTCGGTTGGGAGCGCCGCTCAATTGAAGGAGTTGGATTACTTATAAACTTTGTTCGAAGAGGAAACGATTTCAAGCCCGGAATAGGGTTCGAAGCGTTTAATAATTATGAAGGAATTGCTTCGCGCATAAAGTACGGTTGGATACCCCAAAATGAATCATCGCTTCAATCACATTATATTTTTTATGATGGATATCAGCTCTTTCGAAATACTAACAACGAACTTTTAACAATGGCAGCTGGGTTTGGTTGGGGCTTTAATTCAAAGTCGGGTGCTAATGGAGAATGTTCTGCCGTTCTATACCGCGAAAGATTAAACGATAATTTCTCTATATCAAATAATGTTTCTGTTCCAAAAGGCAGTTATACATTTATTGGTATAAAAGGAAAATATCAAACTCCGGAAACTGAATTTTTAAGTGCGTTATTTTCGAGTGAAGCCGGAATGTATTATGATGGTTTACGCTTTTCTATTAAAGCAGAACCCGGTTGGTCTGTTTTCCCCGACATAAATTTAAGTGGTGCATATGAATTCAACCATATAAATTTTTCAAAACGGTTGCAAAATGTTTCTTCACATATCTTGCGTTTGAAAATACTGGCAACACTCCATATCGCATTTTCTGTCTCGGCATTTATTCAGTATAACAGCATGAATAAAAATTTTGTCTCTAATTTCCGAATAAGATACAATCCGCGCGAAGGCGCAGATGTCTATCTTGTTTATAACTCTGATTCCAATACTGATCTTTATAGAGAAATTCCAAATCTGCCCCTTTATAATTATCATACTATTTTACTAAAGTGTTCTTATACTGTCGATTTATAATCTGTCGCTATCAAATAATTACGCTTTATTCTTACTTTTTGTTTCCAAGCAAAAAGAAGTATTTGCATATATGTATTCCACCTGTACTGTGTATAACTAACCTTTGTGTGCCCAATTTAAAATCCTTTTTTAATCATTGTTGGTCCGCATTATTAAATCTACATTGTTATTAAGTATATACTATTCTCCGTTTACTGATTTCCATCCCAGCACTCTGGTGGTTTTTATAAAACTTTTTCAACAGCCATTTCCTTTTTACCGTAGTTGGTATTATTCTAGATTGGCAGGGGAGAGTCCTACAAGTAGAACACAAATACCGTCCGGGTCCGCTTGCTTTACTTTCCAGTTTCATTTAAAAAACTGAAACTCCTTTTGAAGCTCTTAAAAGAGAAATCAATGAAGAAACCAATTTCGATATTATCCCTCAGCGCA
>JAGVBL010000281.1 GCA_020059785.1 Ignavibacteriales bacterium
ATAATTCTGAGCGGTGGATGTTTCCAAAATCTCTTTTTGATGGAACGGATAATTGATTTATTGGAATCCGTTAATAAAAAGGTATACTGGCACCAGCGGGTCCCTCCTAATGATGGAGGTATTTCCCTCGGGCAAATTGCGGCTGTAGTAAATTATATGGGTTATTTTGGAAAGAATAATTTCACGAGTGATGATAAATAAAAGGAGAATTAAATGTGCCTGGCATTACCCGGAAAAGTAATTTCGATTGATGAAAGCAATCCGAATTTAAAAACAGCAAAGGTTAATTTTAACGGTGTTGTTAAAGATGTAACGGTTCAATGGATTGATGACCTTAAAGTTGGTGATTACGTTATTGTTCATGTAGGTTTTGCATTAAATAAAATTGATGAGAAAGAAGCGATTGAAACATTTCGAATAATAAACGAGATGGTAGATTTGACAAAAAGAGAGGGTGGGGAATAGTTGTTATGAAATATGTTGATGAATATCGGGATGCTGAATCAGTTAGACTTTTGAGTGAGAAGATTAATTCTATTATTACCCGTAATTGGAATGTAATGGAAATATGCGGAGGACAAACACATACAATTCTGAAATATAGAATAGAAGAATTATTGCCACCTCAAATAACATTAATTCATGGTCCGGGCTGCCCGGTATGTGTTACACCAATTGAAATGATCGACAAAGCAATTTTGCTGGCATTAAGACCGGATATTATTCTTGTCTCTTATGGAGATATGCTAAGGGTACCGGGTTCAAATTCAGATTTACTGGAAGCAAAATCAAAAGGTGGGAATGTAAAAATGATTTATTCTCCTCTTGATGCAATTAAAATTGCTGAACAGAATCCTGATAAGAAAATAGTTTTCTTTGCCGTTGGATTTGAAACTACCGCGCCAGCAAATGCTTTTACAATTTTTGAAGCTGAACGTCGTGGATTAAAAAATTATTTTATGTTGTGTTCACATGTTTTAGTTCCACCGGCTATTGAAATCTTACTTAAATCAGAAAAGAATTCTATTAATGGAATCTTAACTGCCGGTCATGTTTGTACTGTTATGGGTTACGAAGAATATATCCCTTTAGCAGAAAAATACAAAACACCAATGGTTGTTACAGGATTTGAACCGGTTGATATTCTATCGGGATTGTTAATGGTTATTTACCAATTAGAGAACGGTAATTGTTTTGTTGAAAATCAATATGGCAGAGCTGTAAGAAAGGAAGGAAATATTCACTCAAAGAAAATAATATCGGATGTTTTTGAGATAACGGACCGGAAATGGAGGGGAATCGGTCTTATTCCACAAAGTGGATTAAAAATTAAGTCGAAATATTCACACTATGATGCAGAAATAGTTTTTAATATTGACACAACGGGATTTGATGAATCAGATATTTGTATTGCGGGAGAAATTTTGCAAGGATTAAAAAAACCCGGGGATTGTCCGGCATTCAGAAAAGAATGTACTCCGGAAATTCCTCTTGGAGCACCTATGGTTTCTGCTGAAGGTGCATGTTCTGCTTATTATCGTTATACTAAATGAAGTTGAGATCAATATGAATGCAAATGAAAATTACCAAGGTGCAGTATGCCCTATTCCCAAAATAGAGTATGATAAAATATTAATGGCACATGGCGGGGGCGGCACACTTACTCATCAATTAATCAAAAAGATTTTCATTTCACAATTCGGTAACGAAGTACTCAATGTACTTCACGATAGTGCCATTCTTAAAGTGGAGAGTAAAAGATTGGCATTTACAACTGATTCCTATGTGGTAAATCCGGTTTTCTTTCCGGGCGGGAATATTGGAGAGCTTGCGGTATATGGTACAATAAACGATCTTGTAATGGCCGGTGCAGAACCCTTATTTCTTTCGGTGAGTTTTATTTTGGAAGAAGGTTTTTTAATTGAAGATCTATGGCAAATTGTTGTTTCAATGAAAAATGCTTCACAAAAAGGGAATGTTAAGATTGTTACAGGTGATACGAAAGTTGTTGACAATGGAAAAGCTGATAAAATTTTTATAAATACTTCAGGCATCGGAATAATTCCTGAAGGTGTTGATATTGGCCCGCAAAATGCTAAACCGGGCGATTTGATTATTCTAAACGGCAGAATAGCGGAACATGGAATTGCAATTTTGTCTGCACGAGAAGGTATAGAATTTGAATCTGAAATTATAAGCGACCTTGCGCCACTAAATTCTTTGGTGTCACTAATGCTCAATGAATCAAAAAATATTCATGTGTTGAGGGATCCTACACGAGGCGGATTGGCGAGTACACTTAATGAAATTGCAGCTCAATCAAATATAGGTATTAGGATTTATGAAGATAAAATTCCTATTGCCGGTAATGTAAAAGCAGCATGTGAAATATTCGGTCTCGATCCGCTTTATATTGCAAACGAAGGGAAGCTGGTCGCATTTATTGATCCGGCTGATGCTGAAAAAGTATTAAATCAAATGCACGCGCATGAGTTAGGAATGGAAGCATCCATTATTGGCGAAGTAACAAAAAATAATCCTAAAACGGTTGTAATGAAAACTGCTATCGGCACAAATAGAATTATTGACATGATTTCAGGAGAGCAATTACCCCGCATATGTTAAGGTTGTTATACGTGCTTAATAGAGAATCTATTCAAACAAGAAAAAAATTGAATCGGTTTCTTCTTCGGTTTCTTCAACCTCTTCTCTTATCAATGGGATTACTACTGTAAAGGTACTTCCTTTACCGGGAGCGCTCTCGACCTTAACTGTTCCGCCATTTATCTTAACAATTTCTTTTACAAGATTTAATCCGAGACCGGTTCCTATTTGCTCCATCTCTTTTGCTTTTTTCCCTCTATAAAACTCATTAAATATTTTATCGAGTTCATTTTGTTCAATGCCTATACCGTTATCCTTAACCGAAAAACCGAAACTATATTTTTTAATGAAAGGCTCTATTACTACTTCGCCTCCCGGATTTGTGTATCGTATTGCATTTGAAATCAGGTTGCTTAATACAATTTCGAGACCGGTTTTATCAAACTCAATAAAATGTTTGTTATGAAGGCGAATTAGTTTATAAGTAATACTTTTGTTTACAGCATTTATCTGATGATTATTTGATATTGACTCAACCCAGGCAGAATACTCTACGGTTTCTAATTGAGGTTTCTCAAGTCCCAGATTGATTTGAGTAATCGAAATAATTTCTTTAACCATATTCAAAACCTGATCGGATCGTTTTTCTGTTCTTCTTAGCAATTCAACTATTTCCGGTTTAAGCTGGTCCGAATATAAACTTTTAATTACATCTAACTGACTTTTAATTGCGATCATCGGGGATTTCAATTCATGCGCAGCAAACCTGAACGCTTTATTTTTTTCTTCTATCGATTTTTCCAGCATTTTATTTTTTTCATCAATAATTCTTTTGAGAGAACGATAGCCGATCATAAAATTGTTTATTATATAAATGCCCGAAAATGTAATTGCATAAAATGCAGTTAATGCCGTTATTAAAAATGCAGTGGAAGGTGGATTATCATATATGTTATAAATATTGGAAATACCAAGATGTTCTAAAACCGACGAGATAGTTAGCAGCACAGATGCTATTGCAGCATTAACATATGGTAAAAGTATACCCGGAAAAAGAATTCCCGATAGAATTACCTGCACAAGGTAAATAAAGTAAAAAGGATTTGCTATTCCTCCGCAATAATGAATGAGGACCGAAATAATTAGAAGGTCTATTACTATCTGAATCTCTGCAAATGCTAATTCAAAAATTTCATTTTTTTTGGGAAGATGATTATAAAGAAAGAAATAAACAAGATTAATTATGGAAATGATCGATACTACCAATAAAATTTCGTTATATCCGAGGGTATAACCCATCATATCTCTACCAATCGGAACTGATACTAAAATTCCAAAAACTGCAAGCCAGCGGAGATTTACATACCAACCCATTCGTATCCGAAGCGAGTCCACCGTATGAAATGGTAATACAATGCTTGCTTTTAGATTATTGACTGATAGGTTTGGTTCGGCCATACTAACTAAATATAATTGTTGAAAAAATTCAGTATACGGCAGTTAATCTCTTTAGATATACTTTCGGCATAAACCGGCGGTTCAATGTCGATAGCAAAATATTTTATCTGTTTGTTGCTATTTGCTTTTATGAACTCATCTACTAATTTAATTGAAAATGAATGTGTGCTTATTGCAACCCGGTCAATTAAATCGGACGATAGCCAGTCAAAATTGTTTACTAATCCTTTAGAAGTAATTGCATCAATGAAAACTATTAACTCAGCTTTTGTGTTTAAAAACCGGTCTAAAAAATTTTCGGGGTTGGTTCCTGCAAAAATAAATTCAGACTTATTAAACGGTTCAGTTTCTCTTAGAATAGTTGCAAATAAAATTCCCGCATAATCATCCCCGCGTAACTCGTTTCCTAATGCAACAAATAAAATATTCTCGGGTAGAATATCTGTAAGATCACTTTTAAAATGATTAAAATTCATCGGTAACTGTAATTTTATGTTTGCAAACCGGACATACTTCTTTTAAATAATCTTCTCTTCTTATTTTCGATTTTACTTTTGACTGTGCCGGTTCACTAAATTGTTTTTGAATTTCTAATAAAAAGTTGGGATGGGCATACGCTTTAGCCCCTAATTTTATTTTAATCCAGTGTAAATGGTCTTTGCATGCAATAATTCTGCCGCAGCACTCACAAATGGATAAATCCCTTTCAATCGATTCGAACATTTCAGGAGCTGTTAGTGAGAATGTAGCAAAGGAATGTTCGTTTGTGAGTTTAACACCTCCATTTGTAATACATTTTTCTTCACACTGTCCGCAATTTATACAAGAGCAGTAGTCAATTCTTAATGTACGTTTAAAATTCTCTTTATTATCAATTATTTCTATTGCAGAAGCCGGACAAACCTGTGCACAAGTTCCGCAGCCAATACATAATTCTTTATTATATCTTGGCTTGCCCCTATAAGCAGAATCTGCAATGAAAGTTTCGGACGGAAATTTTGTTGTATATGGAGCTGAAAAAAATGAAGTCAGAGCTTCTTTTACTTCTCTTAATTTAGGCAAATACATTTTATATTCTCCTAAAAGGAAAATTCTATAATTTTTAATTTGTTGATGATTCTTTCAGTTCTTTATCCTCGGCGTAAATATCTACAATCGATTCACGTGTTAGTTTTATACCGGCTCTATGAGCTGCCCTTGATATTGCATGAGCTCCAACAGGTGAGGTTAAGAAAATGAAAATAATTCCGATGATGCATTTGATGCCGAATGCATTAAATCCTTGAATTATCAATACTCCTAATAAAATACCGGCTGTGCCAAATGTAACACACTTTGTTGCTGCTTGAAGACGATTATAGACGTCTGGCAACCGGACAAGTCCTAATACACCAAAAAAATCGAAAGCAATTCCTGCGCAAATTAAAACAGTTCCTATAATTTCGTTAATCATCTAACGACCTCCCTTCAAGAATTTTTGCGAATGAAAGTGTTGCAATAAAACTTAGAAGTGCCCAGATAAGTCCTATATCCATAAAGAAGGACTCGTTATAGAATAGCCCTAATAATGCAAGAATTCCTATTGTAAGAACACCAAGTATATCAACTGCAACAAGCCGATCGGCAGCAGTGCGTCCAATTATCACACGAATCAGCACAAATAAAATACTGAACAAAAGAACATTAATTAATTTTATTAGAGTATTTGATTCTATAATAAAAAAGTTGAAATACATGAACAGAGCAACAATAATTAAACCGGTAACCCATCTTATAATTTTCATTCGAACACCTCCTTTAAAAGCTTCTCGAATTTTGCAGATATAGTTGCCGTATTTTCATCGATGTTATGATAATCTTTGGTAACAATATCAATCCAGTGTATATATATTTCATTCTTATCAGGGTTAATATCTACTGTCATTGTGCCCGGTGTAAGTGTTATTGAATTACATAGAACGGTCCTGGCAGAATCTTTAGTCAATTTGGTTTTTACTTTTACAATTCCCGGTTTAATAGGGAGATTAGGATGAAGAACAATATAAGCAACGTGAAAGTTAGCTTTAATCATTTCCCAAATAAATCTGAATAGATATTTTGCAAAAGCCAATGATCTTAAGAACAAATGTTTTGTTTTTTCAGTTGTTATTAAGAATTGCCCGGCAATTAAGCTGACCAATAGAGAGAGTAATAATCCAACAAATACTTCTTGCCAGTTTTTCATACTTGTAAGTGCAAACCATACTAAAGCAGAAAGAAGAAAAACAATTAACCGGCTGCGAGTTTTAATTTTCATTTTTATTTCCCCATCACTAATTGAATGTATAGGGTTTTATTTTTAAGAACATCAACAACCGGATCAAGAGCAATTTCTCTTATACCGGGAATAATCATCAAACTGGTTGCTACACACAATACTGCAAGCGTTATCATAGCAAAATTCATTTTCCAATCAATTGATTTGCCGTTTACATCTGCTTTCTTTTCACTTCTGAAACCATATCGCTGAACTTTCATAAAAGATGCTAAAGTAAAAATGCTTCCAATAACAGCAATAAGAGCATACACGGGTTGATTTGCTTCTATTGCAGCAATAATAATTATCAGTTTGCTGAAAAATCCGTTGAAAGGAGGAATTCCGGAAATTGCAAGTGATGCAATCATCGAAGTATTTGAAGTGGTTGGAATTATCTTAGTTAAATTACCAAGTTTCCTCAAGTCGCGTGTACCCGTTACTGTTTCAACCGCACCGGCATTATAAAATAAAAGTGATTTAAACAATGCGTGATTAAGAAGATGAAAGACACCACCAAGTATTCCCAGGGTTGTTGAAAGCCCGAATCCTAAAAAGATGTATCCCATTTGACTGATACTATGATAAGCAAGAAGACGTTTAAAATCCCATTGACCTACAGCGAGAAATACACCTACAATCATTGATATAGAACCGATAATTAGAAAGATATTCAGGAAAAACTGGGGTGCATCGAAAATGTTGAAAAAGATTCTAACAAGTACATACATACCAAGTATTTTAATAAGTATTCCGGAAAGCATGGCAGAAATTGGCGCCGGTGCAGACGAGTGTGCATCGGGTAGCCAAGCATGGAACGGCATTGCAGCAGCTTTTAATCCGAATCCCGCTACGAATAGACCGCCAATCCAGAGTTTTATATTTGAATTTATTGAAGGAAGCTGTTCACCTATTTTTGCTAAAGTAAGAGTTGAAGTAGCGCTGTAGGTTACAGCTATTCCAAGCAGTACAATTGTTGACGAAACAGAACCCATAACCGCATATTTAAATGATGCTTCAAATTCCTCCGCTTTTCCTCCATATGCAACAAGTGCATAAGCGGCAAAAATTGATATCTCTACAAAGACAAAAAGATTAAATAGATCACCAGTTATTATTACTCCATTCATTCCGGCAACAAGAAGCATAAAGAGTGAATAATATTTCCAATCGCTCGATAAATTCCTTACATAGGAAATCGAAAAAATTAGTGATGTAAGAGAAATAATGCTTACGAGCACAAGCATGAATGATGCGAGTGCATCTTGAACAAGAACAATTCCTACCGGTATTTTCCATGAACTCATGTAATAAGTAAGAGTTTCTGTATGCATGGTGATATAACTGAAAAGCGATAGAATTAAAAGTGAAATGACAGCAATTATCGAAAGAATAATTGCCCAGTCGTCCTTTTCTCCGGCTATAAGAGTAATTAGAAAGGCGGCTAAAAGGGGAATGATTATAAAGTATGGAATAATCATCCTTTCAACCTCCTTATTTTTGTTATATCGAATGTTTTATACTTTTCGTATAATCGAAGAGCAAGTGCAACAAGCATTGCAGTTGTACCGAGTTCAATTACGATTGAAGTAAGAACCAATGCCTGAGGTAAAGGATCGACCATTTGTGATACTGCCTTTCCTTCTGAAAGAATAGGGTATATAGAGTTATTTCTATATGCAAATAAAATGAGCATTAAATTAGCAGCATAGCCCATTATTCCTATCGAAAGAATTATTTTAACTAGATCCCTTTTGGTAAGTATTCCATAAATGCCCACCAAAAACAATATGAAGCAGAGAAGATAAACTATCATTGCTCATCTCCTTTATCAAAATTATAAGCAGCTAACGCCATTACAACCAGAAAGAGAGACATTGCTACTTTAATTCCAATAATAATATTTAATGGAAGAATAGTGCCGGAGCTTAACATATTAAAGAGCGTCCCTTTATCAATAAAGTTGAACAAGAAACTTCCTCCTACTGCCATGCCAATTATTCCAACAATCAAAAAAAGTGTTATCGAGGATGATTCAAAATTTTCAAGTAATTTTATATTAAGCCACTTTCTTGTGAAATCTTTTCCATAAGCAAGTAATACATTTAATAGTGCCAGCGCAATTATTACACCTCCACCAAATCCGCCACCGGGAGTAAGATGACCGTGAAAGATTATGTAAAATCCGTATAGAATTATTAGCCACACACTTATTCTTGTAACCGTTTTAACTATTAATGTCATTCCGGGTTCTTTATTCATTAGAGGTCTCCCTGTTTTTTTCTTTCGATCTGATTTTCAAAATTGATAACGCCCCAATAACGGCGGTAAAAAGAACCGTTACCTCGCCCAAGGTATCGTATGCACGGTAATCTAAAATAATAGCGGCTACAAGATTTGCAGCCCCGGTTTGAAGAGCACCGTGGAATAAATAATATTCTGAAACTGTCATTAATGGTTTACCAAATGCGGGTAAGTTCTGAAAGACCGGTAAACTTAGAAGAAATAATAGACCCAATACAATTATCGTTACAATAGAGATTAGTAAATTAGTTTTAGACTCTTCATGCTGATGATATTCCTTTTTAACAAAGGCTCTAACTAAAATTATCAGCGCAAAGATTTCGAATAAGAATTGAACTACAGCTAAATCCGGTGCCTGGAGAAACAAAAAAGAAAGTGATACACCCAGACCAACTACACCGATTGCAATTATTGATGAAAGAATATCTTTAATCTCAAGCGCAGCTATCGAAGCAATTATCATAACACAAAGTATAAATATCAACCAGATCTCTATCGGCATAAATCCTCCAAAATGTTTAACACGTTCTTGCCGTGTTTAAATTGATGCAAGATTCTAATTCATATCAGTAATAGAAAGATTAAGAGTCCGGCAACTACATATAATAAGTATAACTGAAGCTGACCGGGATGAGCTTTTTGAAATAAATCGGATAATTTGAATGTCCCTTTAGTTCCTACTTCATATAAGTCGAAATATTTTTTATCGGCCCAGTCATAAATACTTTTAAGCGGTTTCATATTTCTTATTTCATTATAAAATTCCGTTCCGGCAATACGGAATTTTTCTTCCGGCAGACTTCCACCAAGATAAACATTATCGTATCTGATCTTAGGAGAAAACAGGAAGAATGAAATACCAACAATAAATGCAATTCCGAATAAGAATAAGATTAATGTAGGATCGTATAATCCAACGAAACCCGGAATAGCTAAATCCATTTCTGTTAGCGCCGGATAAATAAAAATGTTTAGCGGAACTTGAAGCGCAAATAAACCAAATGAAATACAAAGAACAGCTAAAATTGAATTCGCTAGTAACTGATTGAACGGGGCTTCTGTAATGCTATTGAAAATTGAAACACGCTTTCCAAGATAAACAGCGTGAATAAACTTTATAAAGCTGGCTAATGAAAGTGCGCTTCCAAAGAGTGCAAGAATAATACAGATGAGGAGTAAAATTTTTTCTAAAGAAGAAATTTCTTTTACCTGGTCAAATAAACCCTGGTAGATCATCCACTTGGAAAAGAATCCGTTGAATGGAGGAATGCCTGAAATTGAAAATGCCGCCAGTAATGAACAAGTGAATGTAACCGGCATTTTTTTACCAAGTCCGCCAAGATTATCAAGTTCGCTGGTTCCGGCTTTC
>JAGVBL010000182.1 GCA_020059785.1 Ignavibacteriales bacterium
AAATAAAATCGACACCTTGAAATTTATTGTAACCGGTGATAATGGAATAATGGAAGAAAAGGAAATACTGATCGGTTACACAGTTCCTACAGAATTTAAGCTTGAGCAGAATTATCCGAACCCGTTTAATCCATCAACAAAAATTGAATATCAATTACCTAAAGACGGAAGAGTTACCATCAAAGTATTCAATATACTTGGACAGGAAGTTAGAACTCTGTTGAGTGAAGTTAAGTTAGCTGGATATTATGCAGTAGAATTCAATGCAAAAGGCTTTCCGAGTGGTGTTTACATTTACGGAATTATAACCGGCGAATATCGTTCATTTAAGAAAATGGTATTATTAAAGTAAGCCCGACAATGCTTGGCCGGGCTTGTTGAGATAGTCACGATATAATCTGACACTTCTGATAAAAAAGTAATAAATTAATAATTAACAGAAGGAGAAGTCGGATGAGTAGAGAAGAAAAAGTAATTAAGAACAAATAGCATTCAGTAAAAAGATTTATAACACACTTGAAGAATTACAAAATGATGTTGATCTTTGGATCAAAAGTTACAATGAAGAAAGACCGAATACTGGAAAACACTGTGATGGTAAAACACCTATGCAAACATTTTTAGAAACCAAGTATCATGCTGAAGACAAAATGCTTGGTTATAATCTTACAGTTAATAGTTAACTAACTACTGGGATTGTCAGATTAAATAGCGATTAGTACAAGAGATCCATGGCTTTATTTTATCGAATAGAATGCTGTATTTATTAAATCCGCTCTTCAATTTCCCTCAAACATATTTCTTAAAAGAAAAATATCGTTTGTAATCCCCAGGCAAATCATCAATTTAATTCTGGCTTTCTGGCCATTTAAATAGTCCGCAAATATCACGCCTTCTTTCTTAAGCCACTTACCCGCACCAGGATAGCCATAGATATCAAGCGTCTCACCCGCCGGACATCTGGAGACTAAAACCACCGGTATTTTCTTTTCAACCGCATATTTAATTCCATCAAATGTTTTTGGTGGAACATTTCCAACTCCTAATGCTTCAACTATAATTCCTTCTGTTCCGCTGTCGGCAGAAAATCTAAAAAATTTCTCATTCATTCCGGCATAAACTTTTATAAGATCTACATTGGAATTAATTTTTTCCGTTTCAAACGTTTCCAGTTTTCTTGGTAATCTGTTATAAATTACTTTTCCTTTATCTACAAAACCAAGAGAGCCAAAATCTAAGCTCATAAAAGTTTCGATATCTTCCGTATGTGTTTTAGTAACCTCGCTTGCGGCATTAATTTCCCCGTTCAAACAAACCAGAACACCAATTCCACAGCTATTAGGATTATTACAAATGTGTAATGCGTCTAATAAATTCTTTGGACCATCCCAGTCCGGCTCTGAACTTGTTTTCATTGCACCAATTACAACTATCGGTTTATCGGTCTTTACTGTAAGATCAATAAAATATGCGGTCTCTTCCAGCGTATCGGTTCCGTGTGTAACAACAATTCCATCAATATCCTTTCTCTCAACAAATTCTTTTATCTTTTTAGATAACAAAAGCATTAGTTCCGGTGTAATGTGCGGACCGGGATAATTTCCAAACTCATAAGTAGTTATATTTGCAAGTCTTCCGGCATCGGGAATCATATTTAATAATTCATTTCCGTGATAGAAAGGAACTGCGGCTTTAGTATCAATATCTATTTTCATTGAAAACGTGCCGCCTGTAAAAACGACCAAAATATTCTTCATGTATTAAACCAATTATTGTTATTTGCAAAATTAGAGTTGTTAAAAGTATTTCCAAAAAAAATAGATAAAAAATATTTAAAATTAATTTGCAGATTTATAAATCAAAATCTATCTTGAGTTAAGGATCGACCGTATAAAAATGTGTTTATAATTTGTTGATAACTTGCGTTTGTGAAACGTTTCACGTGTTGCTTTAAGGGAACGGTATCCCTAAAAATTAGGTTTATTTTGTTTGTATAATATTAATTTTTTCTGTAAGTGCTTGAGATTAAGCGGTTTATGTGCTCTAATTAATGTTAATAATTTGTTGAGATGTTCTAATTTGTTTAACGGGCAATTATTTTCTTTTAATGAATTTTTCCATTTTTAACTACTCAAATTTGTTGATAAAATGACACCTTCAGCCGAATCGCTTCAAACAGAGCGGAATGCAAAAGATATTTGGAAAGAATGTCTTGGTATAATTAAAGAAAACGTTCCGTTTCTAACATATCATACTTGGTTTCTCCCTATTAAACCATACGAGATTGATAGTAATATTTTGAAAATCTATGTGCCTAATAATTTTTTCATCGAGTGGATTGAAGAGCATTATAATACGCTTATTAAAAGAATGATCTCTCAGGTACTTGGTCCGGATGGTAAGCTCGTTTACGTTATTTTAGAAGAAAAAGAAGAACCGGGAACTCCTGTTGTTGAAGAGAAAAAAACTAACGTTGCGATACCGGAACATTCTAATATAAATAAGCCGAAAGATTTCGAATCATATTTAAATCCTAGATACATATTCGAAAATTTTATTAAAGGAGAAGGAAATCAGCTTGCAAGAGCTGCGGCTTATGCTGTTTCCGAAAACCCAGGTCAGACCTCCTTCAATCCTCTTTTTATTTACGGAGGGGTTGGGCTTGGTAAAACACACCTAATACAAGCAATCGGAAATAAAATTATAGACCGATACCCTGAAAAACGAGTTATCTATTTATCCTCTGATGTTTTTACCGTAGAGTTTGTGGAAGCAATTCAGAATAATACAGTTAATGAGTTTTCTAACTTTTATAAAAGCATGGACGCTTTAATTATAGACGATATTCAATTTCTTGTAGGTAAAGAAAAAACCCAGGATTTATTCTTTCACATTTTCAACACTCTTCATCAAACGGGCAAACAAATAATTTTGTCTAGCGATAAATCACCAAAAGATTTAAAGGGTTTAAGCGATAGATTGATTTCGCGATTTTTATGGGGATTACAAGCCGACGTTCAGCCGCCGGATTTCGAAACACGGGTTGCTATTCTAAAAAACAAAAGCGAAACTTATGGTATAAAACTTTCTAATGAAATATTTGAATACATCGCTTCTAACATTACTTCTAATATAAGAGAGTTAGAGGGTTGTCTAATAAAACTACTTGCCAACTCCTCTCTAAACTCTAAAGAAATTGATTTTGAGCTTGTTAAAAAAACCGTTAAAGAGGTCTCTACCAGCAAGCAAATAAATATTTCCATCGATTATATAACAAAAATTGTTTGCGAGTTTTTTAATGTTGAAGAAAACAAGGTTAGAGAAAAGAATAGAAGAAAAGAAATTGTTTTAGCTCGTCAGGTTGCAATGTATCTTGCTAAACAACTTACTAAATCTTCACTTAAAACCATCGGCTTACATTTTGGTGGTCGTGATCATTCAACCGTTATTCATGCTCAAACTTCCGTTGAACAAATGATAAAGGATGATCAAAAATTTGAGGATGTTGTTATCTCTCTAAAAAATAAGATAGAATTAAGTGTATCTTAGATTGTAGATTTGTTGTTAATAAAAAAAGATTCAATGTTAATAACCGGCTCTTTTAAGATAGATATGG
>JAGVBL010000283.1 GCA_020059785.1 Ignavibacteriales bacterium
AAATTATCCCAGTCCCAACCTGTTGCAGCAATTTGAAAATCGGGCGACATTACAAGACGGATATCGTTGTAACGCTTGTAAAGATATAAAGAATATTTCCCGCCTTTGTATAATTCTACCACACGGCATGTCAATCCGGTCTCTTCAGAATTTTTCTTTTCAATTTCAGAAATTTTTGCACTTCTATTTTTAATTTTTTGTTCATCGGTTGAGCCAGACTTAAATGCGGTAAGTACTTCATCCGTTACATCAATAATTTTTACTAGTTGATCGACAAATAACCTTGATACTTTTATTTCTTCTTCCATTGTCTTTGCATAATATCCGTCACGTAAATAATTCTCCCCTTTAGGCGAAAGTCCTAAAAGCACATTCCTCGCACAATGGTGATTGGTCATGATCAATCCGTCTTCTGAAACAAACGCAGCAGAGCATCCGCCTCCAAACTGAAGAGCCGATTTCATTACATCATCGAGCCATT
This sequence comes from Ignavibacteriales bacterium, assembly GCA_020059785.1. Lineage (GTDB taxonomy): Bacteria > Bacteroidota > Ignavibacteria > Ignavibacteriales > Melioribacteraceae > DSXH01. The sequence goes on from JAGVBL010000283.1 coordinate 482, forward strand.
CCTCGGTTGGACGGAAACCGTATTTCTTTTCAAAATAATCTAAAGGGACAGCATCAAACGTCCACATCGTTCCCATTTCTTTTAAGTCGAACTTTACCTTGGAAATATCAACAGGTTCATAAATTGATTGACTGCGAAGTAAAGTGGTGACAAATAAAAAAAGCGGAATGAATAAAAAGATTTTAATTTTTTTCATTTCTACCTCGGTGTGCAAATAATTTGATTTAAATTTCTTTTTAGTGATTTAGTGCCTTAGTGGCAGAAATATTTTGCCACCAAGACACTAAGACACAAATTCTAAAACTATTTAGAAATTTTTCCTTCTTTAAGTTCTTTAACAAAGCGTTCAGCTTTATAAATTTTTTCGAAAGCTTCCATCATACCTCGTGCATCAACAGACACGCATCGGTTTTCGTGAGGCATGAAAATGAAATTACCGTATATGCTTTCCATGTTGCCATCGAATGCAAGACCAACGACTTCTGCGTTTTTATTAATAACGGCACTACCGGAATTTCCGCCGACAATATCATTGGTAGAAGTAAAATTAAGAGGAGTAGCTAAGTTAATCTTTGAAGGATCGCTCCACATCGGATGTAAATTCCACGGATATTCTTTATAGAAAGAAGCATTCCTGTCGTACATACCGTAGAAAGTTGTAACGGTTGGTGCAATTGTACCGTTATAATCGAAGCTCTTAAGAACGCCATCGCTAATGCGGAGTGTAAAGTTTGCATCCGGCGGAATTGTTGTTCCGTAGAAGTGGAATACAACCTGACCGAGCATATCATCATAAACCTGTTCGGTATCGGTTATTTCTTTTGCTTGTTTCTGTAGTTCAGGAATACGGTCCTGTGTCTGAAGTATAAAATAGACAAACGGATCGTCGCCGCTTAAAATTTTATCTGCGCCGCTCTTTGCAAATTCTAAGAAGCTCTTTTTATCTGCAAGTTTGGATTTAGAAAGAATATAGTCGGCTGCTGCTGTGCTCTTCTTATTTTCAAATAATTTCTTTACGATCGGATCATTATCACCCAGATTCATTCTAATATAATCTGCCTGAATACCAAGTTTAGTATTCTCTAATAATTTATCCATGTTATCTGCATACATTGCATTAAGAGTTGAATCGAGTTTTGCAGTAGAATATTTAGATGCTCTTTCAGCTTCGGGTTTCTTAAGTTCTTTTGCCATATCAACCAAATCGCGGGCTATAAAAAAGTATCTTGCATGAAATGTTTGATTCAAAGAATAAGCTGCTATCTTAGGACCAATATTTCTCATTTCAGCTCTTGTTTTTGCAAGGTTATCCCAGATTGAACCGTATTTTTCTTTTAAGTCTTTATCGGCCATTACTCTTTCTTTAAGAGATTTTTCGAAATCGATTTTTCTTGCAAAGAGGTAAGGATCATTCAATCCCTTATATGTCTGATGAAAAACTTTCTGACCGTTTCCAATCTGTCTTCTTATTCTTTCATAAACATCTTTGTTGGCCGGATTAAGTGATTTGAGTGTTTCAAGAGCGTTGAAATAATTATCGCTTAAAAATGAGTTGTTGCGGTAAGAAATATCTCTTGCATATTCAAGGAATGATACTGCTTTTAATCTTTGAGTTGTTCCGGGATTTCCGACTGTAAAGATTGGTTCGCCCGGTGTAATTCCTTCTGTAGAGAATTTGAAAAAGTTTTCTGCTTTAACCGGTTGATCGTTTTCGTAAGCTCTATAGAATGCACAGTCGAGATTGTAGCGCGGATAAGTAAAGTTATCGTAATCTCCGCCGAAGTAAGCCGCCTGATAATCAGGTGCAAAGACAAGACGGATATCATCATAACGTTTGTAACCGTAAATAGAATATTTACCGCCGTTGAATAGTGAAATAAACTGGCATGTTAAACCGGTTTCGGTTTTGTACTGATCAATTAATTTTGTCGAGATTTCCGATTTTATTTTAGCTTTCTCTTCATTTGTTTTACCGGCTGCAATTGCTTTTTGTACTTCCTCTGTTACATCCTTTACAAAAACCAATTGATCTGTATAGTAGTTGGGAATTTTTCTCTCTTCTTCCAATGTCTTAGCAAAGAATCCATTAGTTATTAAGTCTTCACCTTCTTTCTGAACGCGTCTTACAACACCTTCTGCACAGTGGTAGTTTGTCATCATCAATCCATCGCCAGATACAAATGAAGATGTACATCCAGGAATTCGGAGAGCTGAAAGTCTTACATCATCAAACCAGTCCTGTGTCGGTTTAAATCCGTATGTCTTTTCGAAGTGATCGAACGGTGGATAATCGAAAGACCACATTTTACCGGTATCGAACTTCTGTGCTTTTACGGTATCGGGATTAAATTTAACCTGGGCATTAGTCTGGAGGGTAATAAAAGCTAATAATATAATTAGCTGAATAACTTTGAATCGGTTTACGAGTTGTTGCATATCTGCACCTAATTAATTAATGGTTAATTGTTGTACCCAAAAAATATAACAGATGGGAATTATTACCAAACTCTAAGAAGAAAAAGAGTTTGCATATTATTATGAATTTTAAAATGACGATTTCCATTTACAATAAAATTTTTTGTTTGTATTATAAAAGCGCAATTTTGATACTACAAATTACAATCACAAATTAAATTAATGTTTCTTCAAAAAAACCAGAAAAAATTTTTAATAAAAGATTATAACTGGGAAAGCATAGTGTCATCTGGGATGGCTCTAAATACTCAAGCGGCTTGTATCTAATTATAATGCAAACTAATAGAGGAATAAAAAGTTTGAAAGTAATGATGGCAAAATAACAATACTGGTACGTTAAAAGAAAAAAATTGCGGAGTGATTATGAAGGAAAGAATAATAATCTCAGTTATTATTACTGGATTAATGTTTTTCATCACTACATGTGATACAGTTGAAAATGTTATTGATAAACCCAATTTCAAAGGAAAAGTTATATACGTAACTTATAATGATGGCTCTCCTAAATCAGAACTAAGTGTGATGAATATGAACGGAACAAACAAAAGAGTAATTGACACAAGCGAGAAGTTTTATATATATGACCCAAGCTGGTCTAAGGATGGGAAAAAGATTTTGTATACAATATCTACATCAAAATTATTTTTTATTAATGAAGATGGTTCCAGTAAAGAAGATCTAAACGCTCAATTGTTTGTGTTAACCCCCAAAGCCAGTCCAAATGAGAAGTATATTGTCTATAATCTTTTCGGTGCCTCGCCTGAAAGACCTGTATTATTTGAAATTACACAAGGAAGAATAATTAAGCAATTATGTGAAACTTCCAATTCTCAAGATTTCGGACCAAATCCATGGACAAGCGATAATCAAAAAGTATTGTTACACGCCATACTGGAAAGATATGGCAACTATGGACTTTACTTTGTTGATATTGCAACTGGAAAAATAGACACAATTATTACTTCTCCGCAACGAATATTTAATAGACCTTTATTGAGTAAAGATGAAACAGAAATAATTTATAGCTCTATCTTCTGGGGAGCTTCAAGCGGCTATGGGGATTTATTTCGGCTTAACATAAAATCGAAGGAAGTTGTAAAAATCCAATTTAGTATTACAAATCTTAAGACAATGTTTCCAAAATATTGGACTAAAGATAAACGATACCTTCTTTTTACTGCCGATAATGATGATGGGCTAAGAGCTACATCAGATTTACTCTATCATGATTTTCTAACCGGTAAAACAGACTATTTGCTAAAGAATGTTTCTTACGACATTGATGTATGGCTGGAGGAGTAATTTGTTTCGGTAATGTTAAGTAAAACCTTGAAGGTCGTAAAGACCTTCAAGGTTATGGTAAGTAATTGTTTTGTTTATTCAGCAATTTTGCTTGTTTCCATTTCCTTAGCAATTCTATCTGCTTTTACAATGTGTTTTACAATCTGATAAATTGCTTGCGAGGAAAGTGCAATTGAACGGTTCTTTTCCGTGGTATAAATAAAGTCGTTTGAGAGCCCTTCCATATTTCCATCATGTAGAATTCCAACATATTCGCCATTCTTATTAATTATCGGGCTACCGGAACTTCCGCCAACAGTATCAAACGTTCCTACAAAATTATTCTGTGCGGATAAATCGAGTCCGCCGTAATTAAGCCACCGGGCCGGAAGATCCCACGGCCACTGCTTCTGATGGGAATAGTAACGGTCGTATAACCCGTAGAAGGTTGTCATAGGCGGTGCAATTGTTCCATTATATTCGTAACCTGCAATAAGACCATCGCTAATTCTGAATGTACCTGTTGCATCGGGTGCAATGCTTGTACCAAAGATATCATAAATCAATAATCCTAACTGATCTTCAAGAACAGTTTCTGTATTCATAATTTCCTGTGCTTCTGCCAGATATTTTAACCTTGCATCGCGTGTTTCAGCATAATACTTAATAAACGGATCGCTACTTTTTAATATTTCCTCAGGATTTCCTTTAATAAAAGAAAGAACAAAATCCTTATCGCTAAGTTTTGATTCACCCATAAGTTTATCAGCTAATTTTTCACCTGATAACCCGCCAAAAAATTTTTTAACAATCGGATTATCCTTACCAAGATTCAAAACAATAAAATCATTTACCATAGCAAGTTTTTTCTTTTCGAGAGGTAAATCAACATCGGCTGGAAGATTTGCCATTGCCTGAGTTAATCTATCACCTCTCATTTCGGGCGGTCTTTGATCTTCAGGAATTTTTGAAGCGAAAGCGAATTCAACCAGGTCGAATGCTCTCTGGAAATAAATCGAATTATTCAACCGCGCAAATGCGGCGCGTTCACCGGCATAAACGGCAAGTTCTTTACGCGTCTTTGCAATTGCATCCCATATGTGTCCGTACTTCTGTTTCTTAGCATTATCATTCATAACAACTTTTTTGATGTTATTTTCAAATGCTTTTTTACGTGCCATTAAGTAAGGATCGAAAAGATTTACAATAAACCCGTTCTGGCGTTTAGCTGTATTAGCCGGACCGAACATTAATCCGCGGTAAATATCGGCTCTCTCTGGGTAAAGTTTCATCATCTCTTCATAAATTTTTACCATTCCATTGCTCTGAAACGTATTATTTCTGTAGGTAATGTCGCGGTTATATTCAAGCTGTGCAATAGTTTTAAGACGGTTGGTAACGCCCGGATAACCAAGTACAAATAAAGGATCGTCCAGCTTTGGTCCGTAAATATTCATCTTGAAAAAATTATTTGTCTTAAGCGGTTTACCGTTATCATCGTAAACGCGGAGAACTGCAAAGTCGGAGTTGTAGCGCGGATAAGTGTAATTATCCGGGTCCCCGCCGTATAAACCAACTATCCGTTCCATAAAAATTACAGCCCGTACATCGTTATATCTCTTAAATCCGTATAAGCTATATTTACCGCCATGATACAATGAAGTAACATTGCAAACCAAACCTGTTTCTTTAGAATACTTATCCTGTAATTCCTGAATCTTTGCATTTTTCAAATCAACTTTTTCTTTATCGGTTTTACCCATGTTGATTGCAGCAACAACTTCGTCAGTAACATCAACAATTAATGAAAGCTGAGTAACTGAGAGGTTAGGAACTCTTCTCTCTTCGGCTAAAGTTGCGGCATAAAATCCGTCGCGGGGAATATTTTCTCCTTCTTTCTGAATTCTTTGTGCAATAAAATCGACACAGTGATGATTTGTTAAGAGAAGTCCGTCTTCAGAAATAAATCCCGATGAACATCCGCCGCCGAATCTTAAAGTAGAAAGACGTGCGTGGTCAAGCCATTCCTGTGTAGGTTTAAATCCGTAAGCTTCGTAAAAATAGTCGACCGGTGCGTGTTCAAAAGTCCACATTTTACCGATATCAAACTTTTTAGCTTTTACGGTATCCGGATTAAATTTTTGTTGAGCAAAAAATGGAAGCGATACAAATAAAAACAGAATTACTAATTGAATTGAGAATCTTGTAGGTTTGTTCATACGAACCCCCGATAATTGATGGGAATTATTTAACGGAGGTAAAAATATATCAGGTTAAGATAAATATCTAATCAAGTTGAGATGAATAAAATATCAACTACACTCAAAAACATAATTTTCTTATATCATTATTTCCGAATAAATAAATGGCTGAATTCTTCTTTCATCTTCTGCCGAACCGTTACAATTGTGGCATTTTTTAACATGGAAAATAACCGCTTCTTCTCCAATTTCTATTGGTAATAAATTTACGATTGTTTCGCAATTGCCGCATTGAATTACATGATGAGTTTTAAGCTTATGTCTGCAAACAGGACATAGATAATTTGCCTCAATATATTCAGTAATAGTCTCGCAAGGAAAGATTAAACCGCACCTGGAGTTACTGCATTGGACAAATTTAGACGGATTCGTAGAACTGGTCTCTATAATTTACCTCCTCTTAGAAAAGCGATTCAAAAATAATTGATAGACTTATAGAATTCTATGTAAAAATTAATCCGTCAAATTTTTTCACACATTTAGCCGATGTTACATCACCTGCGAATAATCAAAAATGAAGTTTGCAAGTAAAATTCGAATAATCCTTTGTAGAAAAATCAGTATTTTAGAACCATCAATTTTGGAGAAACTATGGATAGAATCGCATCATTCAAAGCTTATGACATAAGGGGGGAAGTGCCGTCGGACTTAAATCCGGAACTGGCTTACAAAGTTGGAAAAATTCTTGTTAATTATTTGAATTGTAAATCCGTAGTAATTGGAAGAGATGTAAGAGAATCATCACCGGAACTTGCCTCAGCACTATCAGACGGGATAACAGATGCCGGCAGTGATGTGTTCGATTTAGGTTTATGCGGTACAGAAATGATTTACTTTGGTACTCCCTTTCTTAATGCCGATGCCGGTGTGATGATAACTGCAAGCCATAATCCACCCGAATATAATGGACTGAAATTTGTTAAAAAGGGTTCTGTTCCATTAGGATACGACTCCGGCTTACATGAAATAGAAAACATGATTTTGAAAAATGAAATCCCCGCTAATGCACCGGTTAAAGGGAAAGTGATTTCAAAAGATATTATGAAAGAATTTATTGAAAGTCTTAAAAAGTTTTATGATGCAAAAAAAATTAATCCTTACAAAGTAGTTGTTAATGCCGGTAACGGATGCGTTGGACCGGCTCTCGATCAACTTGAAAAGAATCTGCCAATAAAAATGGTAAAGGTTTTTCACGACCCCGATTCAAAATTTCCGAATGGTGTTCCTAATCCTCTTCTTCCGGAGAACAGGCAGCCGACAATTGATGCAATAAAGAAACATAACGCAGATCTTGGAGTTGCATGGGACGGCGATTACGATAGATGCTTCTTCTTTGATGAGACTGGAAATTTTATAGAGGGTTATTACATAGTTGGATTACTGGCAAAATCTATTTTGAAGCATAATCCGGGTGAAAAAATTGTTCACGATCCCCGGCTTACGTGGAATACTATCGAGGTTGTTGAAAAATCCGGCGGAAAAACTGTAGTATCAAAAAGCGGACATGCATACATTAAGCAGAAGATGAGAGAGGTTAATTCTATTTACGGCGGCGAAATGTCGGCTCACCATTATTTCCGCGATAATTATTATTCAGATAGCGGACTAATTCCATTTTTGCTCATTCTCCAACTTATGTCCGAAGAGAATTCAAAGTTATCCGATTTAGTTGGCGAGATGGTAAAGACGTATCCATGTTCCGGTGAAATTAATTCAACAGTAAGTAATGGAGCGGAAAAAATAAAAGTGATTAAAGAGAAGTACAAGGATGGAGTTATTGACGAACTTGACGGTTTAAGCGTAGAATACCCCGACTGGCGTTTTAACATACGTATTAGCAATACGGAACCACTTATCAGATTGAACGTTGAATCCAGACAAAATGAAAAATTGATGCATGAAAAAACAGAAGAGTTATTGAAATTGATTAGGAATTGAGCGAATTTCTAATTGAATTTTATGAAAACCGGACGATTAATCGATCGTCTAACAATGCGTAAATAAATTTTAATTAAGGAGATAAATTATGGCAGAACAGGAAAAAGCAATAGATGTAGAAAAATTACTAAAGAACAAATTAAAATCTGTTAGCATCGGATCACTTGAGTCTTCAATTGCAAAAGTAATTAGCGAACTTGTTGGTGAAGATTATAAGTGCACAATTGGAGAAGTAAAATATACTTTATTCAGCGGCGCAGATTTTCACGTTAAAGTAGAACTTTCCTACAACCCGGAAAAATAATTCTATTGGGAATAGGGATCGCTAAGCGCGGTCCCTATTTCTGAAGAATCTTTTTCAACTCTTCAACTACTAAATCAATTTCTTCCAGTGTATTATAAAAATGAGGTGAGAACCTTACCATTCCCTCTCTTACAGCACAATATATTTTTTTCTTTTCAAGCTCTTCAAAAACTTCCTTTGCTCTTTCGTTCTTAAAAGAAACTATTCCTGCTCTATTCTTTTCATTAACTTTTTTTAATAAAGGTTCAATTCCAATTTCCATAAGCTTATTAATAAAATAACTTGTGTTCTCTTTAATTCTAAGCTCACAATCTGCCAAACTTCCATCGGATGAGTTCTCAAGATTCAATTCTGTAAAAATATCAAGCGACGCATCGAACATTGCCACTCCCAATGCGTTTATCGTTCCATTCTGAAATCGTTCCGCAGATGTTTTAAGTGTCAGATCGTATTGAAGAAGATTCCATGCATTTTCTACTGATGCCCAGCCAACATTTTTTTGCACTATTTTATTCTGAAGTTCTTCCGTAATGTAGAGGTAGGATAAACCCTGTGCCGCCATCAACCACTTTTGAGTTCCGCCGCAGAGAAAATCAATGTTCGATTTGACAACATCAATCTGTACAACACCGGTTGCCTGAATTGCATCAACACAAAAAATCATTTTGTTCTTCTTACAAAGCTCTCCTATTGCATCAAGATTTGCCCGGTAACCCGAAAGAAACTGAACGGCGCTTATAGAGACTAATCGTGTTCCGGGCGTAATTGCTTTTTCAATCTCTTCAAAATCAACAATACCGTTTTCCGATTTAACAATATCTATTTCAACTCCATACTCTCTTAAATTAAGAAAGGGATAAACATTTGAAGGGAATTCGATATCATTTATTATAACTCTGTCCCCCTTTTCCCATTTCAAACCCTGAGCTAAAATATTTAGTCCGTTCGATACATTATCAATCCATGCAATTCTATCGGGGTTAGCACCTATTAACTTTCCTAATTTACTTTTTGCAGAAGAGCTCCAGTTCAAAAAGGACTTATAATTTTCAATGGCTTCCCCGCTTCTTTGATTAGAATATTCATTAATCCGCTTCAAAACCAGATTAGACCAGGGACCAATAGCAGCATGGTTAAAATAGATTTGACCGGTTTTAATATGGGGGAAAAGATTTCTTACTTCGTCAATATTCATTTTGATCTTCTATCACTAAATTTTTTTCGATTTACTTCGATAATATAGTGAGAAACTAATAAACCGTAATATGAATAAGATATTTGAAATAGCATCTGCGTTTTATGGAGTATTGATACCGAAAAAAGCTCAGAAATCTTTTATTAACCTGGTTGTAGATTACCTTAATGAAAGATATTCAATTGAAACCGCCATCGGTATGGCATTAAGGAAACTCCACTTAAATTAGAACTTTGCTTGCAAGCAATAGAGCCGGGGCTGGATTAACCCCCTCCAGTTCCGGCATCCCCGAGTGCTTATGTGAGCAAGTTCTCTATTTTAAATAAAGCAAAGTCTCTTCCATTAAGAACACTTCAAAGAATATATATTCTACCTTAAAAATTTCATTTTGTTTTAAATAAAAATAAATTATCTTGTGCCATAACAAGAATGGTCAAAATTAAACGGGGGATAAGATGAGAAGCAAAAATTATTCATCTAAAACCGGTTTAAGTATTTTTCTCTTTATCCTTTTATTTTCAACCACATCTTCAGCTCAAGTTATTTGGGGTAAGGTTGTAGATGCCGCCACCGGAAAACCAATTGGTGACACCTTCATTTATTTTATGCCAACAGCTAAAACAATTTCATCATTTAGAATAAGTGATAGTCTGGGATTTTTTGTTTACCGTAATCCAAAAGTAAAAGAGTTCTACCTAAAAGCAAACAGATTAGGTTATCAGGATATAATTGTTGGTAAACTAAGAATTCCACAGAATGATACTCTAAACATTATATTAGAAATGCAACCTGTCCCTATTTTATTGAAAGAAATTGAGGTTACAGGGAAAAAACCATTAGAAGATTATGATATGGAGTTAGTAAATGTTGGTTTCTATAGGAGGAAGAACTTTGGTGACGGCAAATTTTTTACTTCTAATGATTTTAAGAATAGAGCGATTGGGCATGTATCCGAATTATTTTATGGAATACCTGGAATAATAGTAACTGGTAGAGAAGTAATATCAACCCGCAGAGGCGGACTATCTCAATCCTCAGGAAGAATGCAGATTTATATTGATGGATTTCTTGTAGAGCAAGAAATGGGAAGTTCATTAGGTGCTCTCGATATGATATCACCGAATAATATAAAGGCTATAGAAGTTTACAAGAGTGGAAAAGATGCACCTTATCAATATAGCAGAGGAAGACCAAATGGTGTAATTCTTATCTGGACAGGTGCATTTGATTATTTATAAGAAGGTGGGAAATGAAAACTATAATACGAATTTTATGGGGTAGCCTATTTTTAATTCTGAGTTTTACTGAATCATATTCTCAAACAATTATTGGTAACATATACGATCTTACAACAAAAAAACCTGTAGCGGATGTTATTGTTTTACTTAAGCCGACACAGGATAAAATAAGCGCAATTAAAACAAGCGATGAAGAGGGGAATTTTCTATTTAGAAAAGTGAAACTGGGTGGATTCATCATTCAGACTCAGCATGTCTCCTACCAGGACAAAATAGTTAACAGCTTATCATTTCCATCCACTGATACACTTGTAATAGACATAGGTCTTTTACCCGCTGCTTATATACTTGGAGAAATTACTGTAGAAGGTGAAAAGAAAGATATGGAATTAGATGCTGCCGGATTTTACACCAGGAAAAACAGCAGAGATGGTAGGTTCTATACAAAAGAAGAAATTAAAGAGAAAACTAACACAACTATGAGAAGCTTATTAACAGGTTTACTTGGTATTACTTTTAAGAGAGAAGATAATGTTTATTATTTTAATCGTTATGTAAATTCAGGAATGCCGATACGATTTTATGTTGATGGCGTATGGATCAATCAGGATAAATTTGAATCTGTAGCAAGATACAGCGGAATGTTCGGTAAGAGTAAATCGAAAAATCCAATGGGATTAGACGCTCCTCCAAACCCGATTGAGTACCTTAACCCGCTTGAGATCAAAGCAATTGAAATTTATTCGAGCATGATGCAAGCACCTTATGAATTCGGAGGGGGTAAAACTCCGGGCGGAGCTGTAGTTATTTGGACCGGGAGATGAAATATCAACCTTGAAGGTTAATAACCTTCAAGGTCTACACAGTAATTATTTTTTAGAATTCAGCAACTCCTCTATCTGATCCATCACGCTATTCATCTTAGCAATGGTAAGATCGAATGCTTCAGGACTTAACGGATCGAGTCCGGCTTTTTTAATCAGCTCTATCGGGTAATCAGAAGAACCGCCATTTAATATATTGTAAAATTTATCAACAGCCGGTTGACCTTCTTTTACAATTTTTTCTGCAAGCGCTATAGCATAAATAAGTGATGTGGAGTATTGATAAACGTAATAAGTATAACCAACGAAATGATGAATGTATGCCCACTCGTAAGCGATATAATCCGGCACAACACATACATTCTGATCGTGTCCGTAATACTTTTTCACAATATCGTAATATATTTTACTCATCTCTTCGCCGGTAAGCGGTTCACCATTTTCAACTTTTTTGTGAATCTCCCATTCAAATTCTGCAAAGGAAACCTGTCGGTAAATTGTGGAGCGTAATAAGTCTAAATATGTTCCGAGGAGATAGAGTTTTTCATCTTTAGATCTTGCATTCTTAACCATATAGTCATTCAGAAGAGTTTCATTTATTGTAGAAGCAATTTCTGCCACAAATGTAGCATACTGGGCATTCACAAACGGCTGGTTCTTGTTAGAATAATAGCTATGCATTGTATGTCCGAGCTCGTGTGCAAGCGTAGAGACAGATTCAAAGTCGTCTGTCCAGTTCATCAAGATGTAAGGGTGAAAATCGTAAGCTGCACCGGATGAATATGCACCGCTCCGTTTACCATTGGTGGGAATGTAATCAATCCATCTATCAGCAAAGGATTTCTTTACCGTGTTAACGTATTCATCGCCCAATGGTTTGAATGCATCGAGAATAACATTCTGACCCTCTTCAATTGTGAATTTAAAGTCGACATCCTTAACCATCGGTGCATAGAGATCGTAATAGTGAAGCTGATCAACACCAAGCATTCGTGCTTTTAATTTTAGAAACCGATGAAGTGTGGGTAAGTTTTTGTTTATCTCGGTAATCAGATTCTCATAAACACTGACAGGAATTTTATTAGCATCAAGAGATTGTTCAAGTACAGATTTATACTTTCTGTTCTTAGCATAGAAATAATCGGCTCTTACTTTACCGGCAAGGTTTGCACCGAATGTATTCTGAAATTTCTTGTAGCCTTCATTAAACATGGTCTCCATAACCTTTTCCCGGTCACTCCTATTACCTACAGCACGGTACTTATAATATGCAGCAGATGATAATCCAACTTCCTCGCCAGTAGAAAGCTTAACCTTCGGATTCGGTTTTTCTGCATTATCAAATATCGAATGGACTTCATTCATTGTGGAAGTAATTAAACCGGCACTTGCCAGAATTTCCTCTTCCTTTTCACTTAATGTATGCTCTTTCAATCGCAAGATATCATAAACATAAAATTTGAATTCCTCTAATTCCTTTTTCTGTTTGAAGAAAGTCTCGATCTTTGCCGGATCAATTTTTAATATTTCCGGACTTATGAAAGAAGCAGCTTCGTTTAATTGCGTTCCAAGTGTTGTTGCTTGCTGATTTAATGATTGATTGGCGCTTATCCGTATATCCTCGTCGGCAAGTCTGAATGCATAATCCGATAATTTGTAGTAGAGCTTATAAGTATCGAAATAAATCCGCAATGCCTTATAAAAACTTTCTGCACTTTCTCCCACTTTCCCTTTGAATGATTTCAGATCTTCTATTTTACTTTCAATTTCAGTTTTATCCTTGTTCCATTCATCAAGATTTTCATAAAGGATCGAATTATTCCACTTATATTTTTCAGGAACGTCTTTACGTTCCAAATTTTGTGCAAATGAAGTTGACATAACAAACACCATTATTAGTATGAATAATTTTGTAAAATACATTTTTACCCCTTTTTAAAAAACGAACGGGTAAAATTATAGATAAAATAGAATTGGATTCTACATTAACTTGATTGAAATTCATCCTAAAAAAATACCCCCGTGGAAGACGGGGGTAAATTATCCTAAAATAATATGCAATTTTATTCTTCTTTCTTAGCTCTCATAGAATCCCAGATCATATAAACCGCAATTAAACTGAGCATAATCAAAGCAACTAATTCAGCAGAATGAGTTTCCTGCCATTCAGTTTGAACCCAATTATAACCGGCGTACCGAAGAATAGCACTAATTACACCAAAGAGGGCGCCGCCGGCAATAAAACCGGATGCAATAAGTGTTCCTCTTTCGCGTCTTGCTGTATTAAGTTTATCATCTTTGCTGCGTGTGGAAACAAAGTGTGCAATCAATCCGCCGAATAATAGAGGCATGTTTAATTCCATTGGTATATACATACCAAGTGCGAATGCAAGAGCCGGCACTTTAAGAATTGTAAGGATTAATGCCAGGAAGGCGCCGCCGAGATACAGAATCCATGGCGCTGGCTGATTCGACATCAACGGCTGAATTACAGCTGCCATTGCGTTTGCCTGTGGTGCAACCAATGCGTTGTCACCAGTGAATCCGTAAGTTTCATTCAATACCATTATTATCCACGCAACAGTTGCGGCGGAGAATATTGTACCGACGAACTTCCATCTCTCCTGTTTATAAGGTGATGAACCGAGCCAGTAACCGATTTTGAGATCGGTAATGAATGCACCGGCTTGCGAAAGTGCAGTACATACAACACCACCTATTATCAATGCAGAAACCATTCCAGCCGGACCGCTTAATCCTACCGAAACAAGAACTGCAGATGAAAGTATCAATGTCATCAGGGTCATTCCGCTTACCGGGTTAGTGCCAACAATCGCAATTGCTGTGGCAGCAACTGTAGTAAACAAAAATGAAATGATAAGTACAATAAGTAAACCGACGAGTGCCTGAGCTAAGTTATCAACAACACCGAACAGGAAGAATACAAATACCAATACTGCTACAATTAACAATCCAATGAAAATAATTTTCATCGGAAGGTCCTTTTGTGTACGGATACTTTCCTCGTGAATTTTTTTACCGAATAATTCCTGGAAACCAAGCGTGAATGCTTTTTTGATAATTCCAGATGATCTGATAATTCCAATTAATCCAGCCATTGCAATTCCGCCGATGCCGATGTGACGCACATACGATCTGAAAATCTGTTCTGCCGACATATCCTTAATCAGTAGTGTAATGTTGTTGCCAACCGGTTCTATAATGTGCTGACCGAAATAAGCAACAACAGGAACAAGAACAAACCATGATAGAAACGAACCCGCAGCAATTATTGCAGAATATTTAAGACCGATTATATAACCGAGTCCGAGTATTGCAGTGCTCGAACTAACACGGAATTCGAGTTTGATTTTTTCAGCAAGTGTCTGTCCTATTCCAACCACTTTAGTTGTAATTACTTCGCTCCACCATCCAAAAGCGGCAACAATAAAATCATAAATCCCTCCAATCAAACCGGCAACAACCAGTACGAAAGCCTGACCACCTCCTTTTTCTCCGGCTACAAGAACTTCTGTAGTTGCGGTTGCTTCAGGGAATGGAAATTTGCCGTGCATCTCCGATACAAAATATTTTCTAAACGGAACGAGAAATAAAATGCCAAGAAATCCACCAAGCAGAGATGCAAAAAAGATCTGGTAGAAATCGGCTTGAAGATTTAATATGTAAAGAGCCGGAATTGTGAAAATTGCACCGGCTACAATTGTACCCGATGTAGCACCGATCGATTGAATAATTACATTCTGCCCAAGAGCACCTTTCTTCTTAAATGCAGCCGATAATCCTACTGCAAGAATTGCAATCGGTATTGCCGCTTCAAAGACTTGTCCAATTTTTAATCCGAGGTAAGCAGCTGCTGCAGTGAAAATAATTGCCATGATTATACCGGTGATAACCGAGTAAGGAGTTACTTCAGGGTAATCCTTATTAGGCGACATTACCGGAATATACTCTTCGCCCGGTTTTAATTCCGAATATGCGTTGTGCGGTAATCCGGTTGATGTTGGTTTTTCGTGTGAACTCATTTTTACTCCTGAATTAATAGGATTTGAATTCTACAATTAATTAATGACTTTCTATTTTACTGTAATCCAATTCACTTCCAAGAACACTATGAGGAATTAAAAACACAATCAGCATAACAACTGCGGCAATTAAAACCCAGAGTTTCGGGTTGGGTGATTTTTTGATTTTATACCATGCAAAAATCCAGACTAATGCTGCAATAAGAGTTTTATTATCTGTAAGATCGTATCCGAAAGGAAATCCGGTCCATAATGCACCAAATGCATATTGCTGAACGAGAGGACCGAGAATGAATCCGCCAATTAGAAGTATTCCGATTGTCCATTCCGTAAGTTTTTTAAAATCTGGTTCTTCGTTAAAATATTCCAGACCGGTTCTCGTTGAAAGAAGCATTGCCGCAAACATGAATATTACATGTGGAATCAATAACCAAATTGGTACATCATCTTTGAACCTGATTACAACAGCTCTATCATTAGGAGCATCAATTACTTTTTCATCTTTATATAACTCAACATAATATTCAAGTTTGCCCGCAGAAGGTTGTTTGGGAAGAAACGCTGTTAAAGTATCGTTACCGGACATTTCCACACGGTTATATTCTTTATCGAACTTGTATTTACGCCAGAATAAAACTCCTTTAACAGAATTATCATTTACTGCTAATGATACTTTACAATCCTCCGAAGTAGAGTGACTTCTATCGAATTTGTATTTTAATTCTTTTCCTTCAAATGTAACTTTACCGGAGAGTGGATAGGTTGGACCTGTCATTCTTTGAAATACTGCCGATGCCGCCGTTATAATGAATGCAATTATCCAGAAGAGTACAATTTTTTTCATGTTAGATTCTGATTTCTTTAGGAAATTATGCCGCAACTTAGGAAATGTTAATCATTTGGACAACGGTTTTCGGAGGATAGCCTTAAGATTTTGAATAGCGATTTCTGATTCTGGATACTTGATTCTGGATACTCGATTCTTGTCTCTGGATACTGGCATCTAGATACTTGATACGTTATAAAGATAATTCCTGATCCTGATTCATTTCTTGCTCATGCCATGCTCTTGTTCATGCTCTTGCTCTCGTTCATGCTCTTGCTCTTGTTCATGCTCTTGTTCATGCTCTTGCTCTTGTTCATGCTCTTGCTCTTGTTCATGCTCTTGCTCTTGTTCATGCTCTTGTTCATGCTCTTGCTCTTGTTCTATTGAAGCATCTATTGTTCTTATTATTATAACGCTTAAAATGCTTGCACCAGACAGCTAATTCTTTTCTGCAAGCACCAATCGAAGACGGAGCGCTAAAGGAAGTGTATTTACATGAGTAGTCGCAAAAAAGCGGGAAATCGATTTTCTCTTTTTTTATTCCGCCACGTTTCATTTCTTAAGAGAGTTTGATAACAAACTTTATTATTTTTGACACGGTTCAAATCTAACTAAAAAAGGTGAAGTTTTGGAGAGAGAAAAATTTTTTTCTGAATCACTAAGAGAAAGTTCGCAAGTAAAATTAGAAATAGAAAAAAAATGTAAGGACGAGGTTTTTAAAGCTATTGATATAATGGTTAGCGCATATAAAAATGGTAAAAAGGTTCTTCTATGTGGTAACGGAGGAAGTGCTGCCGATTGCCAGCATATAGCAACAGAATTAATGATACGTTTAAGTCATGATGTTAAACGACCCGCTTTACCAGCTATTGCACTAACGACAGACACTTCTAATTTAACCGCCGGCGGAAATGACATCGGTTTTGAAAATGTGTTTGCAAGAAGTATAGAAGGTCTTGGAAACGAAGGAGATGTTTTAATTGCAATTTCCACAAGCG
>JAGVBL010000337.1 GCA_020059785.1 Ignavibacteriales bacterium
CATCTGAGAATAGCACCTAAAAAAATTTAAAGAAATTACTTGACAATTGTTTGCCGAAAAACTATTTTCACTTTAGAAAATAAAGCACTTTATAAAAAGGCACTAAAATGGATGAGAAAACAGCAGTAGAGGAATTACAGTTCATACGGAAAGTAATAGATGAAACAAGACAGAGCGTTGTCTACAACGGCAAAGACTACATATTCTGGGGTATAATTGTAATTATTGGCATGATGTCAACTTATATTTTAGTTATAAACGAGATCTACTTCAAATATACTTACATCTGGTTAGTATTGATCTCTATCGGCTGGGCTTATTCACTCTATAATAGTAAGAAACAAAAATCAAAATTCCCCTCAACTTTTGCCGGTAAACTTATTGGATATGTTTGGGGTGTTTCAGGTATTGCAATGACTATAATAGGATTTATCGGAACCTACAGCGGTGCGGTCACTCCGATGGGAATAAGTCCAATTGCTTGTATTATAATGGGTGGAGCTTACTTTCTTACCGGAAAGTTGTGTGAAGCAAAGTGGATGAGCTATTTATCATACGGTTGGTGGATTGGCGGAACTGCATTATTATTTATTAAATCTGTCGAATCGTTTTTAATTATGTCTTTATTAATGTTATTTTTTCAGACAATTCCCGGAATTATAATTTATAGAAAATACAAAAAAGAAATAGCGGTTAAATCGTGAGCCAGTTCGATTATCAGCAAATTGACGATATAATCCATTCTAGAATTAGATTGGCTATTATGGCTCTTTTAATTTCTATTGAAGAAGCGGAGTTTAATTTTATTAGAGATAAAGTCAATACTACAGATGGTAACCTTAGTGTTCATATAAGAAAACTTGAGGAAGCCGGATATGTTTCTGTTAAAAAGGAATTTATAGACAGGAAACCGCGCACAACATATTCTCTTACTAAAAATGGAAGAAAATCATTCGAAATGTATCTGGATCATCTTGAAAAGCTTATAAAGAAATAAATTTTTTGTCTATCTGCTTTATAATATAAAGTGCTTTAACAATTATACAAATAGGAGATTCAAATGAAAAGTACAATAAAATTATTAACTATTCTTTCATTAGCAATTACAACTCTTCCATCAGCTCAAACTCAAAATAGAACGGGAGAAAATAAAATACTTGAGGCAATAAACCTTGCTGATAGAGCATCAATTGTTTACGATAAAGACATGCTGCTGAAAGCAAAAGAAACATTTGAAAAAGAAAGCGATAATCTTACATGTTTGTTTTTTCAAAATTTCTGTGAATATAAACTTCTTGAAATGAGCACCCGCCCGGGTAATGGTGACCTGTTCGATAAAATTTACGACGCTGCCGTTGCTCATGCTGAAAAACTATCATCCGCCGAAGGTTTTGAATCGGAAGGTAAAACTCTTCTTGCCGGAATTTATATGATGAAGATTGCATCCAATCCGATGTCTGCTGTTTCACTTACGCCCAAAATTCATTCATTGCTGGATGAATCACAACAACATAATCCGGATAATCCAAGATCGTACATAATTAGAGGGATAATGAGGCTTTAAACACCCGCAATGTTTGGTGGAAGTATTGAAGATGCTGCAAAAAACTTTTCCAGGTCAATTCAGCTTTTCGAAAAAGAAGATGAAGCTGACCTCCTAAAACCTCATTGGGGTTATTTAGAGTCCCTTGCATGGATGGGAATAACACAAGAAAAACTCGAAAACTTTGATGCTGCAAAATTCGCTTATCAAAAAGCTTTGAAGGTTGAACCAGAATATGCTTGGGTAAAATATTCTCTTTTGCCCAAGCTGCTTGAGAAAATTGGAAAATAATTATTTCAGAAAGGGTAAATGATGATACATTACAAAAAATTTATTCTGATAATCTTTTTAATTTTAGTTGGATTAATCTCTTTATCAGCACAGGATAAAACTAAAATTGAAGGCAGAATAATGGACGATAAGAGCAAACCTGTTCCATATGTGAATGTATTTCTTTTAAATACTACTGATGGAACAATGAGTGATGAAGAGGGTTACTTTACATTCAGAACATTATTAAAAGGTAAAGTTACATTGGTTGCCAGTATAGTCGGATACGAAAAATATAATGAAGAATTTGAAATCAATAATAATAAATATCACTTCGATATTAAATTGGTTCAGAAAGCAGTAAATCTGAAAGAGACTATTGTAACAGGAAGTTCTTACGGTTCCGAAAAAGAAAAGGGACTTGTTATAAGCAGAATGGATGTACTTACGACTCCCGGAGGGGCCGCAGATATTTTTCAATCTCTTAAAACTTTACCTGGATTGACACAGGTATCTGAAAGTGCTGAGTTATATGTTCGAGGCGGTGATCCGATTGAAACATTAACTATGATCGACGGTGCGATTGTTTATCACCCATTTACATTTGAATCTGCATACGGGGGAATATTTTCTAATCTTACTCAAAGCGCCGTAAAAGGAATTTACTTTTCGAGCGGCGGATTCTCTTCGAAATATGGTAATGTACTTTCCGGTGTTCTCGATATTGAAACAAGAGATCAGCTAACGAGATCACAATATCAAATAGGTTTATCGCTGGCTAACGGTTCTTTATCTGCAGATATTCCGATTGATGACGCTAAACTTGGAATCTATTTCGACCTTCGACAAAGTTTTACAAAACCAATCTTCTGGCTGAATGGCGGACTCGATAGATTAACATTATCACCCACCTCAAGAAACCTAACCGGTGGAATTGTTTATTCATATTCAAAAACAGGAAAGTTAAAACTATTTACTTTACTTGCAGATGATGAACAAGGCGTTAAGGTTGAAAGGGCAGAATACAATGGAACCTTCGATGGAAATTCTAAAAATCTTTTTCTAAACCTGCATAACACAGACATTCTGTTTGACAAGGTAGTAATGAAAAATAGCTTGTCATATAATAAGTATTCCAATAACTGGCTTCTGGGAATTCTTGACCTGACAAAAACAGATTACGTCTATACATTTAGAAATGACTTTGAAATTTCTGTTAATGCCTCCAATAAAATTCTTGCGGGTGCTGAATTTGAGAAGCGGGAGGTAAACTATCTTGGTAAAATTCCTGAAGAGGATTTCGATATTCGTCCTGATGGAAATGCAAAAATAATTGATGCAACATTTTATGGATCGCGTTTGGCGGGTTATACTGAATTTCAATCTGCAAATCCATTCGGATTTTCCAATGTATCAGTTGCTGCGGGAATCCGTTATGATAAAATACCGGAACTAAAACTCTACTGGATAGACCCTCGTTTCAGCATCAGCTATAAGCTTAGTGATAAATCAATAGTTAAGTTAGGTGTGGGAATTTTTCATCAGCTCCCTAATCCCCAACTATTCCGTCCGGTAGATGGCAATCCGAATTTAAAATCAATGAGAGCAGATCATTTAATAGTTTCTTACGATTATAATTTCGATGAGCAGAATTCATTCAGGATGGA
>JAGVBL010000026.1 GCA_020059785.1 Ignavibacteriales bacterium
AATTCGAATGCTAACGAAGCCTGTTCAACATCGTTCGAAATTTCAGCGGCACCGGAACTTACATATCGGAAATCCCTGAAATCAAATGTTTCGATACTAAGTTTTCCTCTGTTTTCGGATAACACATAAATTGTCTGCATATCTTTAACACGGTCGCTCGTAATCTTTAAATCGTGAATTTGTCCGTCTGCATATAAAATTCTCTTGGAGAATTCCAACCGGTTAAAGTTTACCCTTAACATCTCGATAACATTTTCACCATTTGAATAAAAATAAAAAGTCCGATATTCTCTATTAACTTCATCAACAACAACATTGTTATAATTTCTGGATAACTGACGGAAATAATAAGTATCGAATGCACTTTTTCTGGAGATCAGAAAATGTATTTTCATTTGATCTTCATCTAAAAAATATAACCCTTTCATCCGGGTATTTAAAACAGAGAATGTACCTACTAATGTTGGTTTGATTGCTAAAGGAATGGAAAGATTTTCTGTGTCGGTTAATTTTTCTATAAAATAGATTTTACCATTGGAATCCAGCAGAACTAATTTTCTACCGCCTCTATCAACAAAGGAATTAATATCAACAATTCCTCTCCGCTTAAAATATATAATGGGCTGATAAAACTCGTTCGTACTTTTTGCAAAGGAAATGTAGAGATTACCCGATCCCAGGTTTATATAAGCAATGTCGTTGAATCCGTCCCCGTTAAAATCCATAATTGTGTATTTATCAGGTTTTTCCGGAGTAGTTAGACTAAACCGTTTCTTAAAAGAAGAAACCGAATCCCCCTGAAAGACTTCGAATCCAGCAGAACCGGTAAAGATCAAATCCTGGAACCCGTTATTTGTAAAATCAGCTATACGTAATTCATTCAATTCATTTCCTAAAGCAATTGATCTTGCCGGATAAAAACCTCCGCTCCTGTTGTTATAAAATAAAACGGCGGAATTTTTAATCATGTCAACCGCTACAATATCAGCATAACCATCATAATCCAGATCGATAAAACTTGAGTAGGAATAGAGATTGTTTTTATCAATAGGAATTTCTTTTAGTTTGCTCTTATCCTCAGAAATTAAAGAGAGACCTAAAAAATTATAACCGGAGATAAGTATTTCAGATTTGCCATTTCTATTGATATCTGCTACATCAATACTGGAAGGATTCGAATCGAATTTAAGTCTGGACTGAATTGATATAGTTCCGTTTTTGCCGAATGATATAAAACCCGCTTCCCTTTCTTTACGCGAAACGAAAGCATACTTTTTCCCGCGCAGATCATCAGAGCCTACCTGGTGAAAATCATAAAACGATGTTGAAATTGATTTTGACGATGGGGCAGAGTATTTATTTTTATCCCACGCAAGTGTAGAATAACTTTTTTCATTACCGTTAAATAGAACAATATCCCGCCAGCCGTCGCTATTAAAATCAACCGGCAGAAATCTGTTCTGCCCGGATTTAACCTGATATTCTTTAAATGAGCAGAATCCATTAACAGGAATTTGAGAATGAATTATTGATGAATAAAAAAAAGATAGGATTAAAATGGAACTAACTATTATTCGATCTATTCTCAAGCCGGGCTTTTCTTCTTTTGAGAGCTTCATCAAATCGGCGTTTTTCATCCTCGGTCTCTGGTACAATTTCGAATGTTTCAACTGGTTTACCATTTTCACCAACACTAACAAAAGTCAAATATGCTGTATTAGAATGAATTCTTGTTCCTTCTATATGAGATTCGGTATAAACTTTTACCCCAACTTCCATAGAAGTTTTAAATGCCCTGTTAACAGATGCAACCAAAGTTACAACATTTCCAAGTTTAATTGGATGATGGAAGTCGATTCTATCAACAGATGCGGTTACACATACTCTTTGAGAATGTTTTGAAGATGCAAGTGCCGCACAGACATCTATCCAGTGCATCAACTGTCCGCCCAGTAAATTACCAAGCTGATTCGTATTATGGGGGAGAACTAGTTCAGTCATTGTAACAATGGACTGACTAACAAACTTACTTTTTCTTTTTACCTGATTACTCATTTTGCACTTAATCTCGATTCAATTTCCTGTAACTCTTTTGCATTCGGATTGTTCGGATATCTGCTCAGAAAAATACTTATATCTGCAAGAGCATCGTTGTTCAATCCTTTTTTCAATTCAATTTTTATTTTATTGTAAAGCGCAAGCGGCGCAAATTTAGTGTCGTGATAGGATTCGGTGACAAACGAATAATATTTCATCGCGGCATATTCATATTCCATTTTCTGATATATCAAAGCGCTCGCATATTCTTTTTCTGCAAGTTTTTCATTCATCTCTTTAATCTTTTTTTCAGCTTCCTCCACTTTAGAATTTGAAGGGAAGAAATCTATAAATGCTTGAAATTCCTCTATTGCTTTTTTTGTGTATGATTGTTCAAGCTGATAAGGAGGAGATAGCTGATAATAAGATTCAGCAAGCATAAATTGTGAGTCCGGTACAAAAGGACTTGCCGGCGTGTTTCTTATTAACTTACTGAATTCATATGCAGCAAGAAGGAACTGGTTCCGCTTAAAATATGTCATTGCAAGATAATATTGAGCATCATCGCTTACAGAACTTGCCGGGTATTGTAGAATAATATTCTGGAATTCGAGAATTGCTTGTTCATAATCTTCGTCGTTATATAACTGCATTACATAATTATAATATTCTTCCGGTGTAAACTGAGATGTATCTACACTTGAAGAACATGCAGAAAAGATAATGACTATAAAAGTAACCGCAATTGTTAGATTATACTTGTTCAAAAAAATCTCCGTTAAATAAAGCAGTGCAAAAATAGTTAAAATTGATTTGCTGTGAAATATACTTTTACCCCAAATTTTACAGAATTATTTACTTCTTATTGTAAAAAATAGAATAATTGTAACGATTAAAGTCCCAACGACAATAATTGGTTCCAAAAGGTTGGAAAAAAGGGGCAATTCCGGTATTGTTGATTGAGTAAAAGGGATAGCCGGATTTTCCAGACGACTGATATTTTCAACCTCAACCGTATCTTTATAAGAATTACTTAAATCGACCGTTTTAATTCCCGTCTTTTCCGATAATATTAAAGCCGCATCAACATTAATTTTTCTCTCGATTAATAAATTTCCAAAAAATCCGTCCTTAAACGGATTTGAATACTCAACAGTAATATTAGTAATTGAATGCTCAAGTTTATTTTCTAAAGATTCATTCTCGCTTAACGAAATAAATTTCTTAATGTAGGAATCTACCACTTTAGATTTTAGAAAGTTATAAGAACCTGATGATCTATAAATAAAGTTAAATGACAGGTTTTTATTTATAATAGCGGGATCAATGTTTAACACGGATTTTTCGATCAGCTCGTTAACAACATCCAGACTGGTTCTGATTTGTGCAAATAGAACCGGTTGAAAGACCAGAATTGTACAGATAATCAATAATATTCTTTTCAAATGGGCTTAAAGTCTATAAGTTATATTTCAAATTATAGAAACAACGCGGTAATTTCAAACTAAAGTTAGACTATAAATAAAGACAGCGAAGACTCTTAAGAATCATTCGCTGTTTAATTGTGATAATTATTTTTGATAGAGATTTATCTTCTTCCCGCAGCAATTTCTTTCAATCTTTCAATTCGTTCTTCTATTGGCGGATGTGTGGAAAATAATTTCATCATCGATTTACCGCTAAGCGGATTGACAATAAACATATGGGCAGAAGATGCGCCGGCATGAGCCATCGGCAGCATTTTATTTGCCTGATTAAGTTTATTAAGAGCATTTGCAAGACCCATCGGTTTACCAGAAATTTGAGCGCCTCCTTCATCGGCCATATATTCACGTGAACGGGAAATTGCAAGTTGAATAAGAACCGCAGCAATTGGTGCAATAATTAATAGTGCCAGTTCATAAAATGCATTACCACCTCTGTCATTATCCCTACTGCTTCCGCCAAACATTGCAGCATAACCTGCCATCCGTGCAATGAATGTAATCGTTCCAACAAGAGTTGCAGCAATTGTACTCACAAGAATATCACGATTCTTTATATGAGATAATTCATGAGCTATAACACCTTCCAATTCTTCTTTATTCAAAATGTTCATTATTCCGGTTGTAACAGCTACTGCACCGTTCTGCGGATTACGACCGGTTGCAAATGCATTGGGCGTAGGATTTTCCATTATATAAACTTTCGGCATTGGTAATTCTGCTCTGGATGCAAGCCGTTCAACCATATCATATAATTGCGGTTGATCTTCCCTGCTAACCTGATGGGCGCGATACATTGTAAGAACAATTTTATCGGAAAACCAGTAAGCACCAAAATTCATTGCAAGTGAAAATATAAACGCCATCATCATCCCTTGCTGTCCGCCTAATATATTGCCTACAAACAGAAAGAGAACCATCATAAGTGTCATTAATATTACGGTCTTAAATCCGTTCATTTTTACTCCTGTTATTTTTATAATCGAAATTTATCTAAAGTTTGCTAATTCTAACAGATTCCTGTTTAGAAATGTTCCTTTAATAAGATTTAACAGTCGATTAAGTTCACTTTGTCCTTAAAGACTACCTTGCCTTTATAATGAATAATCTTTAAAATCGAACGTCAATTTGGAAGAAATATGAAAAAATTTCTGTTCGTTCTAATATTATTAACAACATCAGTATTTTCACAAAGTACATACAAATTCTTGAACCTGGATACCAGTCCGCGTGCAGCAGCCGTTGCCGGAAGTTTTGTATCTAATAATGATGATCCAAATGTAGTGTTTTACAACCCGGCCGGAATAAATTTCTTGAATAATTCTCCAATTTCATTTTCATTTCTAAAACATTTAATGGATATAAATTCCGCATCTTTAGTCTATTCCAGAGAGTTTGAAAGTATAGGAAGATTTAGCGCAGCAGTTAAGTATATTAACTACGGTGAATTTACCAAAGCCGATGCTAACGGAACCAAATACGGAAATTTTGGTGCAGGTGATATTGCATTTATTATCGGTTATGGGAATAGATTAGATCAAAATTTTTATTACGGAGCAAACGTTAAATTCATTTACTCTGGTATCGAAAATTATTCATCAACGGCTTTAGGAGTGGACTTAGGATTGCATTATGAAATTCCCGATTCAAAATGGAATTTCGGATTTTCAGTTTTGAATCTTGGCGGTCAACTTACTTCCTATATTGATACTAAAGAAGAATTACCGCTCGATATGAGATTTGGTTTTTCTAAACAGTTGGAAAATTTACCATTCCGTTTTTTCTGGTCATTCAACAAATTAAATGAGAAGCAGGATAATTTTATAGACCGGTTTAAACAGATTACATTAGGTGGCGAATTTAAATTAGGTCCAAGCTTTCGCTTAAGATTCGGTTACGATAATGAAAAACGAAAAGAATTAAAAATAGGAACAACAGCAGGATTAGCAGGTTTTAGTTTAGGATTAGGATTTAATGTCAGTTCGTATGTTGTTGATTATGCATTTTCATCGTTAGGATATATCGGCTCTATTCACAGGTTCGGAATTTCTACTAATTTATAATGAACATTTTATAATGTATAATTTCTAATGTGCAGTTTAGAATGATGCGTTTTCAAGTGGAGTAAAACCTCAATTCGCAATTTTCAATTCTCAATTATCAATTATCAATTATCTTTTATCTTTTATAAGGTGTTTTAAGATATTCCTTTGCAAGCGAATGCGAATTATTTCTTTCTTTCAATTTCAAAACTTCGTTATAATATTTAACCGCTTTTTCACGTTGGCCCAGCATATCATACAATTGACCAAGATATAAAACAGTATTAATTAAGAAACCCGATTCTTTTCCTTTATCAAGCTCTCTAGAAAGCTTTTCTGAAATTTCGAAATAGTGCGCAGCCGAATCAACTACATTGCGGTTCTTAAAGTCCTGACCGATGTAATAAGTTGCTTCTCTTTTATAACGTTTATTATAACCGGGTAAACTTTTTTCCGCTTTATTAAAAATATCGCGGAAAATTTTTACAGCTTCTGGATAATTATTTTCTTTTACGTAAGTAAGTCCGTAATATTTCTGAAAATTTGGATTGTTCGGAAAATCTCTGAGCAATGCCCTTCCCCATCGGCGGGATTCTTCCATATTCTCTTCGAACTGGAAATGAAGTTTCTGCAAAAAGTGGCGGGATTCAATCAGTGTGTATCTTCCATTCAACGCAACGTATTCAAGTTCTTTAAGACCTTTCTCTTTATCACCTTTAGGGAAGAAAATCATAAAAGGTTTTACAACAGGGTACTTTTTAGGAATTACATCTGCATAATAGTGGTAAATACCAAATCCAAGTTGAACATCAACATTTTTAGGATCAACTTCATAAGATTTGAATACCATATTTAAACCATCTTTTCCATCGAGAGCAGCTTTAAACCAGCTTTCGCGTATTGCAAGAAGCTGTCCTCTGAAACCAAGCGAACCCCCTTTGAAAAACATTGCATCAACATTTCTGGCGTTCTTATCAAGTATATCGTCGCACATATCAATTACTTCTTCAAGTTGATCATAAAACTTATCGTCCATACTTTCATTATCAAGATCGAGCAGGATTCTCCACCATGTTGTCATCGCTTTAAAAAATTTACCGGAAGGATGCGTCGGATATTCCTTAATAATTCTATCAAATGTTTTTTCCGCTTTATCAAACTCAATTCCGTAAATCTGATTAATTCCCGCTTTTACAAGAGAATCGTGTTTAACCCAATCGTAGTTTTGGGAAAGACTTTGAAGGAAAGGAAAAAATATTAATATGTATAATAGTTTTGATTTCATTTCTTCGTTTAACTTTCGAACCTGTAACATAAGTTCCCCAATCATAAATAGTATGAAGGGAATAAATAAATGCTCTATTTCCGCTTCGGTCTATACATATCCGTTGCATGACCATAAAAAATTTCTGCTGCGAACATCATGGTTTCTGATAAAGTTGGATGAGGATGAATCGTTAGTTCCAGATCTTTAACAACCGCACCCATTTCAATTGCGAGAGTTCCTTCTGCAATCATATCGCCGGCGCCAACACCAACTATTGCAACACCAAGTATCCGTTCAGTTTCCGGTTCAATAATAAGTTTTGTCATACCGTCGTTTCTATCTAATGTAGTTGCACGTCCGCTTGCAGCCCATGGAAATTTTGCGACTTCAACTTTAATTCCTTTTTCACGTGCTTCAGTTTCCGTTAATCCTGCCCAAGCAAGTTCTGGATCTGTAAACACAACAGCCGGAATCGCATTCGGTTCGAAGACAACTTTATGA
>JAGVBL010000302.1 GCA_020059785.1 Ignavibacteriales bacterium
CCGATCATTCTATTTGTTGAACATCAGACAACGGGCGGTTATCCTAAAATTGCAAATATAATTTCAGCAGATCTTCATCGCATTGGTCAATTAAAACCGAGAGATAAAATAAATTTTTCTTTTGTTTCTGTAGATGAAGCATATAAATTGAGAAAAGAAATTGAAACACTTATCTCTGCAAATTCATTTGTGAGAATATGAAATCTAACTGGGTCCATACGATAGAACCGAAACAATGGAAAGCGCTATTGGCAGCACAACTTGGCTGGATGTTAGATGCCATGGATGTAATGTTTTATGCATTTGCACTAACAACTATTCAGAAAGAGTTCCAACTTACATCTGCAGAAGCAGGTGCTCTTGCTTCAGTAACTCTTATTGCCTCTGCAATAGGTGGAATATTTTTCGGCGCAATTGCAGATAAGATTGGCAGAGTAAGGGCGCTTATTTTTTCAATACTTAGCTACTCCATTTTTACTGCATTAACAGCTTCAGCTCAATCAGTTATTGCACTTGTTATTTTCAGAACATTAGTCGGGTTCGGAATGGGAGGCGAATGGTCTGCAGGTTCTGTTTTGGTTTCTGAAACATGGCCATCGGAACATAGAGGTAAAGCAATCGGTTTTATGCAATCGGGCTGGGCTATTGGTTATATTCTTGCTGCTGTTATTGCTGCTGCAATTTTACCCGTATTCGGATGGAGAATTTTATTTATTATTGGAATAATTCCTGCATTCATCACACTTTGGATCAGACGGCATGTTGAAGAACCTGAAATCTGGATTGATAATAGAGATAACCCGAAATCAAAATCGTCATCCGGCATCATTACAATATTTCGTAAACCGTTATTAAAGAAAACAATTATTGCGTCACTTCTCACAACGTCTGTTCTATTTGCTTATTGGGGTTTGTTTACATGGATGCCGTCGTTTCTTTCTAAACCTGTTGAAGCCGGCGGTGCGGGATTAGGAATTGTAAAAAGTTCGACATGGATCATACCGATGCAGATCGGTGCATTCTTCGGTTACCTGTCATTTGGTTTTTTTGCAGATCGTTTTGGAAGAAGACCCGTATTTGTAACGTTTCTAATTGTTGCAGCTTTATTAGTTCCATTATACGGTCAGCTTGCACGTCACGAATTATTTCTACTAATGCTCGGTCCATTTATTGGATTTTTCGGTCATGGATATTTCAGTGTTTTCGGTGCAATGCTTGCCGAATTATTCCCTACAAACATTCGCGGTACAGCACAGGGTTTAACTTACAATGTAGGAAGAGCGTTCAGTGCTTTAGCTCCTCTTTCAATCGGCGCACTGGCAGATCTATATGGAATAGGAAGTGCATTAGTTTTAACATCGCTTTTTTTCCTGATAGGTGCAGCTGTAATATTTTTATTGCCCGAAACTAAAGGTCAAAAATTATCTTAGCCCCTATGAAAGTAATTGATTTAAATAGTGATGCTGGAGAAAGACCGGAAGAACTTGCCGACGGCACAGAAGAAAAATTAATTAGCATTATTACTTCGGCTAATATTGCGTGCGGAGGGCATGCGGGTGATGAATCGACTATGATTCATATGATCGATTTATGTAAAAAGTACGGAATTAATATCGGGGCTCATCCTTCTTTTCCGGATACAAAAAATTTCGGCAGAGTTGAAATGGATTTATCCGGTGAAGAAATTTCAAATACTGTTTTCAGTCAGGTTACTCAACTAATTGAGCTGGCTGATAAAAGCGGATTAAAAGTAAGACATGTTAAACCACATGGTGCGTTATACAATTCTGCTGCCAAGAATAGATTTGTTGCCGAGTCGATTGCCAGTGGAGTAAAAAAAGCTGATGAGAATCTGATACTATGCGGCTTAGCAGGTTCGCTTATGATTGATGTCTGGAGAGATAAAGGATTTAATGTAATTGCCGAAGCTTTCGCTGATAGAAAGTATGAACAGGATGGAACTCTGAGATCCAGAAAGTTTTCAGATTCACTTATTATTGATCCTGAAGAAGCGGCTAATCAGGCATTGATGATCGCAAAATATAACATGGTAATTTCTAATAACGGTAAAGAAATTCAAGTCGAGGCACAGACAATTTGTATTCACAGCGATACTAAAAATTCATTTGATATTGCAAACCGCATACACAAATTATTCTATAAAGAAGAAATTATTATTAAACCATTTTAATTATGGAAACCAAATGAAGAAATCTGTAATTTTTTTATTACTAACATTCATTTCAATCAATGCACAGAATTTTACACACGAGACAAAAGAAGAACGCAATGCAAGAATGCAATGGTGGCGTGATGCCCGTTTCGGGCTATTTATTCACTGGGGATTATATTCTATTCCAGCCGGTGAATGGAACGGCTCTACCAATCATGCTGAATGGATAAGAACCACCGCTCAGATTCCGCTTAAAGAATATGATAAACTTGTTGATCAATTTAATCCCGTTAAATTCAATGCAGATGAATGGGTTAAGATGGCAAAAGATGCCGGTATGAAATACATAGTAATTACATCCAAGCATCATGATGGATTCGGTCTCTTCGATTCTAAGTTTACTGATTTTGATGTAATGTCAACACCTTTCAAACGGGATATACTTAAAGAGCTTTCCGATGCTTGCCATAAGTACGGGATTAAAATTTGTTTTTATCATTCAATAATGGATTGGCATCATCCCGATTATTTGCCGAGAAGAGAATGGGAGACCGATCGTCATGTTGATCAAGCTGATTTCAACAGGTTTCTTGAATACCTTAAAAATCAATTGAAAGAACTTCTTACCAATTATGGTGAAATTGGTGTTCTCTGGTTTGATGGGGAGTGGGAGGATACATGGAGTTCTAAACTTGGAATTGAGCTTTATAATTATGTAAGGAATTTACAACCGAATATAATTATTAATAATCGCGTTGGTGTTGGACGGAGTGGTATGGAAGGATTAACCAAAGAAGGTGAGTTTGGTGGTGATTTTGGTACACCCGAGCAGCAGATTCCACCAACCGGTTTTCCGGGTGTTGACTGGGAATCCTGTATAACAATGAATAATTACTGGGGCTATAATAAGAACGATAAAGATTTCAAATCGGCAAAAGAATTGATTAGAATGCTTGTTGACATTGCATCCAAAGGTGGAAATTTTTTACTGAATGTAGGACCCACTTCGGAAGGTTTGTTCCCACAGGAAAGTATTAACAGGTTGAAAGAGATTGGCGATTGGATGAAACTTAATAGCGAATCAATTTACGGAACACTTGCCAGTCCCTTTGCTAATCTTTCATGTGGAAGATGTACAAAAAAATCATTGGGTAATAACACACGATTATACCTGCACGTTTTCAATTGGCCCCAAGAAGGTAAACTTGTTCTCCCGGGAATATTAAACAAACCGGTTAAGGCTTACATTCTATCAGACAAGCGGAGAAATCTGTTAGCCGCAACACGTAATGAAGACGCAATTATTATTAATGTACCATCAAAACCTTTGAATGAAATTAACACTGTTGTTGTACTTGATATTGAAGGAAAAGAAGATGTTACCAATCCCCCCACAATTGTTTATCCCGTTAATATTTTTATCGATAAGATTTTTGTAAGCGTTATAACTGATCAGCAGAATGTCGAGATCAGATTTACAACTGATGGAAGTATCCCAACAGTTAATTCAATGATATACAAAAATAAAATTGAGCTGGATAATACGGCAACTGTTTCAGCAAGATCATTCAGAAATGGAAAACCGGTAAGCGACGTTTCCCGTGCATTATTCACAAAAGTAATTCCTGAAAAATCCATGAATATTAATAATCCCCTGAACGGAATAAAATATTTTTATTACGAAGGTAAGTGGGAAATGCTTCCTGATTTCAATTCGTTAGTTCCAGTCAAGGAGGGAACAGCACAGAATTTTGATATATCATTACGAAATCAAAACGACTACTTCGGATTCCGCTTTAAAGGATACATTATGATTCCGGATGATGATGTTTATACATTTTCTACAGATTCCGATGACGGAAGTAAATTATTTATTGGCGATAAACTTGTTGTAGACAACGACGGATTACACGGAATGCAAGAGGGAAAAGGTATCATAGCATTAACTAAAGGTTTTCATAAGATCGAGGCTCAATATTTTGAAAGAAGCGGTGGCAACGATCTTAAAGTTTCTATTGAAAGCAGCAAAATTAAAAAACAGAATATCCCGGATAATATGCTGTTTCAATAAAAAATATTTTTTATTCAATACTGATTAGCGGGTTAAATCATGAAAAAAACTTTTTTGTTTCTCTTACTGCTTTGCATATCAATATTTGCTCAAAAGAAAATTGGTAGCAAAGGTACTTATCTATCTGTTATTAATAGTTCTGATACTGAAGAGGAAATAATAATCAAAGCGGCTAATATTATTCCTACTCCTCAACAATATGAATGGCAGAAACTTGAGTTTATTGCTTTTCTTCATTTTGGAATAAATACTTTTACCGATAGAGAATGGGGCGAAGGGACAGAAGATCCTAAGTTATTTAATCCTACAAATCTTAATGCGGAACAGTGGGCTAAAAATCTTAAAGAAGCCGGAATGAAACTCGCAATACTTACCGCGAAACATCACGATGGATTCTGCCTCTGGCCAAGTAAATTTACTGAGCACAGTGTTAAGAACAGTCCGTGGAGAAATGGAAAGGGCGATGTTGTAAGAGAATTTGTAAACGCTTGCAGAAAATATGGTTTGAAAGTCGGACTTTATCTTTCGCCGTGGGATCGGAATAACCCTGATTACGGAGACTCACCGAAATATAATCAGTACTTTCTAAATCAATTGACCGAACTGCTGACAAATTACGGCGAGATTACAGAAGTGTGGTTCGATGGAGCTTGCGGCGAAGGACCAAATGGGAAAAAACAGGTTTACGATTGGCAAGCGTATTATCGGTTGATAAGAAAACTCCAACCAAATGCCGTGATTTTTGGAATGAGTCCTGACATACGTTGGGTTGGCACCGAAACAGGATATGGACGCGATACTGAATGGAGTGTAATACCTGTTAAATTAAATCCAGGCGACAAACAAAAAATTACAAGCGATAGAACTTCGCTCGATGAAATTTATAATCCCGGTGATATGACTGATTACGACCTTGGAAGCCGAGAAAAAATTAAAGAGTCCGATCTTCTCTTCTGGTATCCGGCAGAAACTGACGTATCAATTCGTCCGGGCTGGTTTTATCATTCATCTCAGGATTCACTTGTTAAATCTGTTGATAAACTTGTAGATATCTAC
>JAGVBL010000117.1 GCA_020059785.1 Ignavibacteriales bacterium
AAAAAAATGGTTTTGTATGCCATCTCTTTTGAATAGTTGGCTCCCTTTTCTTTATCTCTACCTGGTTGGAGGAATATTTTTTGCTACCGGCTTAATAATAGCTTTAAAGAGTGGGGCATTAAACAGGAATATCCCAAGACATCGACGATGGTTTAGATTAATGATTTTCGGTTTTGTCTTCTTTTTTATTTTACATGCTTTTTTAATCATTGCTGCATTATACTTATAAGACTATGGAAAAATTTCATAATATCGGAACTACAGCAGATTGGATTGTAATGTTGGTTTATTTTCTTCTTGTTATGCTTTTCGGGGCATATTTTGGAAGATATAATAGATCAACACAGGATTTCTTTTTTGGAGGAAGAAGGTTTTCATGGTGGCTAATTGCATTCTCTATTGTTGCAACAGGTGTAGGAAGCCATAGTTTTATAAAATATTCTGCTATGGGTTTTCAACATGGATTTTCGTCATCAATGACTTATATGAATGATTGGTTTTTCATCCCGTTCTTTTTATTCGGATGGCTCCCAATTATTGTCTATACTAAAATCCGTTCTATACCTGAATATTTTGAAAAACGATTCAGCCCTTCTGCAAGATTTCTTGCAACATTACTGCTTGTACTCTATATGGTAGGTTACATTGGTATTGGTTTTTTAACACTAGGTAAAGCTGCTCAGCCATTATTACCAGAACATTTCACAATATTTGGACAAACATTTGACATAACCCTAATGGGGATAATAATTGTTATAGCGATTATTACCGGAATTTATATAACGTTTGGCGGTCAGACAGCTGTAATCTTCACGGATTTATTACAAGGATTCATCCTTCTGTTTGCGGGACTTTTATTGTTTGTGCTTGGTCTAGATTACATCGGAGGATTTAAAGTTTTTTGGGATATATTACCAGTCGAATGGAAATTGCCCCTTGCACATTTTAATAATCCCCCAAGTTTTAATTTTGTTGGAATATTCTGGCAAGATGGAATAGCCGGTTCTGTAGGATTTTTATTTATGAACATGGGACTTGTAATGAGGTTTATGGCAACCAAAAGTGTTAATGAAGGAAGAAAAGCTGCTACCTTTAACATTCTTGCAATGCTACCGATTTCGGCAATTGTTGTATCCAATGCCGGCTGGATAGGGAAAGCCGTTTCTATTGCACAGCCCGATGTAGTTCCACCAAATACAGTTCCGGATCAGATTTTTGTTGTTGTAGCAAATTTAGTATCGTACCCCGGTGTGTTTGGTTTTATAATGGCTGCCCTTACGGCTGCTTTAATGTCTACTGTAGATACCTTAATTAATGCCACTGCTGCAATTTACATAAATGATGTTCACAGACCGATAAAGAAATTCATTAAAAAGAAAATTACTGTAACGGAGAAAGAGAATGATAAAAAAGAACTATCGGCTGCAAGAATAGCTTCTATTGCTATTACAACACTTGGTGTTCTTTCGGTTCTGATATTCGAAAAATTTCCGACAGTATACGAAGCACACGGATTTTTCCATTCAACACTTACACCACCATTAGTTGTTGCAATTTTTCTTGGAGTATTCTGGAAAAAATTTACACCCGCCGCAGTAATGTCAACTTTTGTTGGCGGAGTTGCTTTAATGATACTCGGAAATTATTACCCCGCTGCATTAATTTCCCCGTTTGATCACGGGACAATAATGGACATAAAACACCCTTACACTTATATAAGAGCATTATACAATTTATTCGTCTGTTCTTTTGTAGGTGTTATTATTACGGTAACAACTGTTTACCAGAAAAAGATTGTCGATTTAATTAAAACCCGCGAATATCATAATAAGATTTTTTACTTACTGAATACGATAAGTACCGCAATCTTTTTATCAATAGTTTTTAACCTTCTTCCTTTTTCATTTGCCTTACTGCTATCAATTGTTCTTATTTTATTCGTATCATTATCCATTACTTATTTTGTTAAATACGATGAATATAGGCATACAGAAGGACTGACTGCATGGTCAATATCTAAGGCAAAAGAATTATTTAAGGGAAAACCAATAAACGATAGAGAGGGTAAAAAGATTATAGTACGATGGAAAATTAAAGAAGGTGATGATAATACAGTTAATTTTTCTGAAAACGATATGAAACAAATGGCTGCTGAAATCGGCGACCTGGTTTATATTTCGGATGCAAGAAAGTATCTCGGGGGACTTAAATCTGTCCATGCAGAATACGGAATACCACATAACGAGGATGGAATTGTCTATATTAATAAAGAGCATAAACTTACCGGATTATTTGTTGAAGGCAAGATACTGTCGGCTGAAAAGGAAATGTAGTTTTATTTCGCTTAAGGAAATTTTAAAATAATTTAATTTGCTAATCATTTTACCACCGCTTAAATTTTCCGCCGGTATTAATTAATAATTGTATTTAAGAATCGGACAACCTCAAATGCCTTCATTCTTCAACACCTGGCTCCCTTTCATTTATCTTTATGGCGTAGGTGGATTTTGCTTTTTTGCCGGAATGATTTTAATCCGAAAGTTAAAAGGAATTGACATGCGCCAAAAAAAACACCGTTTCTGGTGGAAGGTAATGTTCTTCGGATATTTCTATTTTATGTTAATTCACGCCCTATTAATTATTGCAGCACTTTATTGGTAAACCAACATGGATAGATTACACACAATGGGAACCCAGACAGACTGGGTTGTAATGATTGTATACCTTGTAGCTATTCTCTTATTCGGAAGTTACTTTAGTAAGTATAACCATAATACAACGGATTTCTTTTTTGGTGGAAGAAGGTTTTCCTGGTGGTTAATTGCCATGTCAATTTTAGCAACCGGTGTTAGCAGTCATAGCTTTGTTAAATATTCTGCCAAAGCATGGGAATATGGTTTTTCCTCTTCTATGTCTTATATGAATGACTGGTTTTTCATTCCTTTCTTCATGTTCGGTTGGCTGCCGATAGTGGTATATTCAAAGATAAGATCAATACCGGAATACTTCGAAAAACGGTTCAGCCCTTCGGCCCGGTTCTTTGTTACCATACTTCAGTTGCTATATCTTGTAGGTTATATAGGAATTGGATTCCTAACAATGGGTAAAGCAATTCTTCCTCTTATGCCTCCATCAATAAATCTGTTTGGTATTGAAATAAATATAACCTTGATGGGATTGATTATTGTAATTGCATTTGTAACGGGTGCCTATACAACTTTTGGAGGACAGATAGCAGTACTGTTTACTGATCTTGTACAGGGATTTATGCTTCTGCTTGCCGGATTAATGGTATTTATTATTGGAATTGATTACGTAGGCGGATGGCATGCTTTCTGGAATTTATTACCAACTGATTGGAAATTACCTTTAGCACATTTCAATAAACCTTCTGATTTTAATTTTGTTGGAATATTCTGGCAAGATGGAATTGCCGGCTCGGTTGGATTTTTGTTTATGAATATGGGTTTGATAATGAGATTTATGTCCGCTAAAAGTGTAAACGAAGGAAGAAAAGCAGCTGCATTTAATATTTTATTTATGCTTCCAATTTCTGCAATAGTGGTAAGCGGTGGCGGATGGGTCGGTAAAGCAATGTCCATGTTGAGCAATTCTCCTATTCCCGCTAACACGGAACCGGATTTCATTTTTGTTGTTGTTGCAAATATAATAATGGGACCCGGAATTTTCGGATTTGTAATTGCATCACTTGCAGCAGCTTTAATGTCAACAGTTAATACGTTATTAAACGCGTGTTCTGCTGTTTATGTTAATGATGTTTATGGACCGATTAAAGTCTGGTTGAAGAAAAAACAGAAAAATGATAAAGTGGATGAAAAGCGGGCACTGCTTGTAGCAAGAATTGCCACTGTTGCTTTTACTGTACTTGGTGTTTTAGCTGTAATTCCATTCAGTTCCTATCCCACAGTTTACGAAGCACATGGATATTTTCATTCAACATTAACCCCGCCGCTTGTAATTGCAATATTTTTAGGTGTCTTCTGGAAAAAGTTTACTCCAGCCGGTGTAATTGCAACTGTAATTGGCGGAGTTTCTTTAATGATTCTTGGTGCATATTATCCCGGTATTTTAATTTCTCCATTCGATTATGGAACACCGATGGACCCTGTTCATCCTTATACATATATTGGTGCGCTTTATAATACTCTTGTTTGTCTTGGTGTTGGTGTAATAGTAACACTCCTGCAGAACCAGTTTATAAGTATTGCCAATAGAATTAAGAAAGGATCAAGTCATAATCTTATAATTGTAACAATGATTGTACTATCATCAATAATTTTTTCGATGGTTGTTTTTAATATTGGCGGAGTGCAATTTTTATTTATTGCATCCTTATTTATGACATTAATGATTTCTCTAATTTCAACATATTACATCAAGTACGATCCGGTAATAAAAACCGAAGGTTTAACTGCCGGTTCAATCCACCGTGCAAAAGAATTATTCAAAGGATCTAAACTAAACGAACGAGAAGGCGAGATAGTAAAAGTAAATTGGAAATTGAGGGAAGATGACGAGGACTTAATAAATTTATCGAACCATGATATGAAAAAGATGTATGCAGAAGAAGGAGATCTTGTTTATGTTTCCGATGCAAGGAAATATTTAGGCGGATTAAAATCATTCCATTCCAGGTTTGGTAAACCACATAATGAAGAAGGAATTATTTATATATCCAGAGAGCATTTAAGAAACGGACTGCTAATTAAAGACAGACCACTAACTGCAGAAAAAGAAATGTAAATTTGGAAGTGCAAATAAGAATTGATTTTTTATTTTGAGCCGAATTTCTCTTTTAATTTCTTATCAACAATTTCCGGTACAAAATCCGAAACTTTTCCATTAAACTGCGCAAGATTACGTACAATGGTGGAATTAAGATATGTATAACGCGCATGAGGCATCAAAAGAATTGTTGTAATATCATCGGCAAGTTTTCTATTCATCAACGCCATCTGGAATTCGTATTCAAAATCGCTCACTGCCCTTAATCCCCTTATTATTCCAACAGCACCAACATTTCTGGCATGTTCAACTACAAGCCCATCGAACCAGTCTACTTTTACCCGGTGGAAACCCTTTAAACTTTCCCTTAGCATTTCTACACGTTCTTCAACTGTAAAAAGACACGTCTTGGAAGGATTTTTAGCGACTGTTACAATAACTTCTTCAAATAATTCAATTGCACGTTTAATAATATCAAGATGACCGTTTGTAACCGGATCGAACGTTCCTGGATATATTACTTTTGCCATAATTACAGCTCCTAAATTTCTACTCTAAAATATATTTCCTAATATTAATTTACCAATGAATAGTATTAAATTTCTATTAATACTTGAATTGATAAATCAAACTATCCCCAATTCGCTTAAAAGCTCCGCATTTAAAATTCACTTCATCTTCTGTTTTTGTTTGAATTGATCGCTCAACAAGCATTAAACCATCATCATCAAGAATCCTGTTAGACATCACATTCTCTACAACTTTATGAATATCATTTTTAAAAAAGGGCGGGTCCGCAAGAATAATTTGGTACTTTTGTTTGCATTCCATTCTGGAAAATCTGACCGCATCCATTTTAAATATTTTACAATTTTGGTCTGCATTAAGAGAAGAAATATTTTCTTTTAGAATTCTCGAAACATTATAATCTTTTTCAACAAAATGCACTTCCGCAGCACCTCTGCTTAATGCTTCCAAACCAAGCGACCCTGAACCGGCGTAAAGATCAAGAACCAGAATATCTTCAAAATCGATTGAGTGCACCAAATAATTGAAAAGCGATTCTTTCACCTTATCCGTTGTCGGTCTAACAAGATTCGACTTTGGAAACTTGACTACTCTTCCTTTGAATTTTCCGCCGATTATTCTCATTAAATTATTCTTATTGCTATACCTGTTGCTGCGGTAAAGGAATTATACTGAGATAAATAAAGAGGATTAGATTTTACTACATCTTCAGCAAATAGTTTTTCAAACGGATTAATTTTTACTAAAGATAAACCAAGAACCCTGGAAATATTATCCGTGAATTCGCCTGTTACCGTCTGTCCGCTTAAAATAGCTTTCTTAATATTTTCTCTATTTACATTAAAGTTTGCCAGTTTTTCTATTGTACCTTCCAGCTGCTCAAAAAAATCCGAACCGTTTTTATTAAATATCTTAAAATAAAACGGGGATAATCCTTCAAAAACCGCTAAAGAAGAGTAATGCTGATCGATATAAAAACTAAATGTAATATCTTCCCTTTCCAATTCTCTATCCAGATGCAAAAAAGCGTTTGATGCAAGGTGAGCATTATCTACAAATTTTAGTTCGAATTTATTCTCTTTACAAAATTTGTTAATAGCTCCAACAATTCGTTTGCTTATAGCAAAAACTATCAGTTTGTCTTCGGGTCTTACAGAAGTTTTATTTACCTCTACATATTGAATATAAAAATCGTTGCGGTCGTACATTGGGAAAAGAATCGATATTTCCCATTTTAGTTGTTCAAGAAGGTCTTTTTTTGTTAAAGCATTATCATAAGGAATTTCAAAAAACCAGAAAAAATTGTTTGGTAATGCAAAGGAAATAGAATTTGAGGTAATTGTTTTTTTTTGAATTATTTTTGAGAAGGAATCCTGAAGAATGTTGATCAACTTTTCATCTTGTATATCGGGTAGAACCGGTTCTTTAAAAACCAGTTGATCTACATTCTCCAGGCAAAAATTATTTTGCTTATAACTTATTTCAACGAGCTGTAATTTCGTTTCAGTTAAATTTATTCCAACATGATTTTGAAACAACGGCATTAAATTAGTAACATTATTCCCACGAAGCGGTATTCTTCATAGCATCGCTTCTAAGGTCGCCGATTGTACCATAACCATCAGGACAACTAATAAAATATCTTTGTCCAATTGTTCTCATCCTGTCGATTTTAATAATTCGACCTCTTCTATCGATAACGGTATCAGCAACTTCAGAAGTATCTACCTGAACTAAGAATTTCATTCTGGATTTTGGGCTGAAGAAGAGAGAATCGGGTTCAAATAATCCGGAGGATAGATTAACAAAAGGATTTGTAGATTTTTTAGTAACCGTATCAATTCCTTCCATTGCTTGTTTAACGCTTTTATCTGTTTTGATAAAAGTAATTAAGCTATCAAGATTATCCGTAAACTTTCCGAATTTAGTTTGCCATAATCTTTCGGCAGAGCGAAGATTAGACATTCTTAATCTGGATTCCTGCTTAAAATATTTTTCTTTTTCAATTACTTCATTAGGATCTAGATAGGCAACCTTAATTAATACAAATGCTAAAACAGCGATAATAGCGTATAATACAAAATGAATATACCAGGGTTCACCTTTAATCATTATATTTCCTCCAGAGATTATTTATTTAACTGAAATAAAATTTTTTATTTTTTCGAATTTAGATTTCCCAATTCCTTTAACATCCAGCAGATTTTCAATACTGTTAAATCTTCCGATCTTGTTTCTATAATCAATAATATTTTGAGCTGTTTTAATTCCAATACCCGGAAGCTCAGCAAATTCATTTAACCCGGCTTTATTTATATCTAATTTATTAGCCGCCGGAAAGCTATCCGATGCCTTGTTTTTTTCTTTTTTAGCGTTTCTAAAATCTGAAAGTTCAGACTTAGATTCAACCCTTTTTTGCGTATTTTTTTGGAGACCGTCCTCATCATTAGGATTAATTGAAACATTATAAAATGTACTATCCTCTTTTGAATAATCAAACTCGAGTAAATTTGGTTTGTCGCTTTTACTTTTTATGATGTTAATAATTATTCCCAGTAAGAGTGTTGAAAGAAGAAATATAATAATTCTGGATTCTGTTTCGGTAAA